>JAZFSS010000030.1:0-3110 GCA_036446275.1 Gammaproteobacteria bacterium
GCCTTGCCCAGATTACCGGCTGGTTGATGGCGGCCGAGTTGCGTGCGCTTGGCGTCGATGTCAGTTTTGCGCCGGTGTTGGATTTGGATCGCGGTGTTTGCGCGATAATCGGGGACCGTGCGATTCATAGTAACCCGGAGGTAGTGGCCGACCTCGCCCAAGCATACCAGGGAGGCATGCACCAGGCCGGCATGGCCGGCACCGGTAAGCATTTTCCGGGTCATGGTGGTGTACAGGAAGATTCCCATTATGACCTGCCGGTGGATCAACGCCGCCTTGAAGACTTGGAAATGGAAGATCTACTTCCTTACGAACGGATGATACATGCCGGTCTTGCCGCCATCATGTCGGCCCATGTGGTGTTTCCGGAAATCGACCCCCAACCGGCAAGTTTTTCAAGCTTTTGGTTGCAAAAAATCTTGCGGGAGCGATTGGATTTCCAAGGTGTAATATTCAGCGATGACCTCAGTATGGGTGCCGCGGCTTCCATTGGGGAACATTGGGAAAGGGCTAAAGGGGCACTACAGGCAGGTTGCGATATGCTGCCAGTATGTAACGCGCCGGATGCAGTGCCACAGGTATTGGATCATCTCTCAGGTTACAATGACCCGGCTGCGCACGCGCGCCTGGCGCGATTGCATGGACGGCCGGCGCCAAATTGGCAGGAGTTGCATGGCACCAGGCGCTGGCAACAAGCGGTGGATGTTGTGTCCAGTTACGATGAAGCGCCATTACTGGATATGGATTTGTAATTGAATGAAAAATGGGGTGATGAATCGATGCGGGAAGTAATCAGTGACTGGATCGCTCAGAACGCCTGGATTATGCAGGTGTTTGCGGTGGTCTTTCTGGTGCTGCTGTTCAATTTTATCCAGCGTCGCGTGGTTCAGCGCATCGCCAAAAGACTGGAGCGGACCCCCAATCCCTGGGACGACGCGTTAATACAGGCATTACAAAGACCGCTCACCTTTTTTATCTGGATTGTCGGCCTGGCCTTTGCCGCGGAGATTGCAGCCAAACAAAGCGATACGGCGTTATTTAGCGCGATAGCCCCGCTTCGCGAGGTCGGTGTAATCGGGACTATGGCATGGTTTCTGATCCGCCTGACCAGCAATGTGCAGGCCAATTCGGTGGCCGCCGGGGCGGCCAAAGGTGAGCCCTACGACCGCACCACAGCGGATGCAGTCGCTAAATTGGTGCGGGCTTCCATATTTATCACCGCGGCCTTGGTGACCCTGCAGACCCTTGGCTTTAGTGTTTCGGGCGTACTGGCCTTCGGCGGCGTCGGCGGTATTGCCGTGGGTTTCGCGGCGAAGGATCTGCTCGCCAATTTTTTTGGTGGCTTGATGATCTACCTGGACCGGCCGTTTTCGGTCGGTGATTGGATTCGGTCGCCGGACCGGAATATTGAAGGCACTGTGGAACACATTGGCTGGCGGCTTACCCGTATAAGAAGCTTTGACAAGCGGCCTATCTACGTGCCGAATTCCACCTTTGCCACGATCGCCGTGGAAAACCCTTCCCGCATGAGCCATCGGCGTATCTATGAAACCATCGGTATCCGCTATGACGATGTGGATAAGATGCCCGGCATACTGGCAGCCGTGGAACAGATGCTCAGAGAGCACCCGGAGATCGATGCTTCGCAAACCTTAATGGTGAACTTTAACGCCTTTGCACCATCTTCCCTGGATTTCTTTGTCTATACATTTACCCATACCACGGTCTGGACCAAGTATCACAAGGTAAAAGAAGATGTGTTGCTTCGTATTCATGGCATTATTTGTCAGCATGGTGCGCAGGTAGCGTTTCCGACATCAACGCTACATGTGGCTGGCCGTGTCTGGGAAGATTTAGGTCCCCCGCGAGGCGCGGATCCTACGGTAGCGGAATGACGGTGCATCATAAGTTTCTAAGGATTTCCAATGGCTCTCAATAATGCACAAGTGCAACAAGTACTCAAAAACGCCGAGCGCTTGTTTGATGCGAAACAAGTGGAAGCGGCTTACGATCGGTTGGCGGCCGAAATTACCCTGGCGCTACAGGATTGTTCGCCCATCGTGCTTTCGGTGTTGACGGGAGGCTTGATCCCCACGGGACATTTAGTGACCCGGCTGGCGTTTCCGTTACAGTTGGATTATCTCCATGCCACACGGTACCGGGGAGAGGTTCGCGGTGATGAATTGGTATGGATTGCTCGTCCGTCGATATCTATGACAGGACGCAGCGTGTTAATCGTTGATGACATCCTTGATGAAGGCATGACTTTGGACGCCATACTCAACTATTGCCGTGAACAGGGCGCTAAGAATGTCTACAGCGCGGTGCTGGTGGAAAAACATCATGATCGGCGCCTTAATCACATCCATGCCGATTTCAAAGGACTTACAGTGGATGACCGGTACGTATTTGGTTGTGGTATGGACTATAAGGGCTATCTGCGCAATCTACGTGAAATATATGCTGTAACTGACTAAATACAATGTATATTATAAATGATTATGGGAATTTAGGAGCGGCGGCCAAGCCATGACAGAGTTAGCAATTATCGGGGGAACAGGGCTTACCAGCCTGGATAATTTGGAAATCACCCACCGGGAGATGATGAGCACTCCCTACGGTGCGCCCTCCGGTCCCCTGACCCATGGTCGTTTGGCGGGAAAAGAAGTGGTATTTCTTGCCCGCCATGGCTATGACCACACCATTCCACCCCATAAGGTGAACTATCAAGCCAACATTTGGGCACTACAGGAGACCGGCGTTGATAAAGTGATTGCCGTGACCGCGGTGGGTGGAATTCGATCCGACATGGTGCCTGGGAATCTGGCATTTCCCCATCAGATCATTGATTACACCTGGTCTCGCAAACACACCTTTTATCACGAGAAATTGAGCCGCGTTACCCACATCGAATTTACTCATCCCTATTGCGAAGAACTTCGCGAACTGATGCTTCAGAGCGCGCAACAAGCCGGCTTGCAGGCATGCGAGAACGGCGTATACGGGGCAACCCAAGGGCCCCGCTTAGAGACGGCTATGGAGATAAACCGTCTGGAGCGGGACGGCTGCGATATGGTGGGCATGACCGGCATGCCGGAATGCGCCCTGGC
>JAZFSS010000031.1:0-3582 GCA_036446275.1 Gammaproteobacteria bacterium
TGGCTCTGGGTGGGTTACTTTCAGTTGGATTTCTTTCAGAAGTAGGGACAACACAACAAGATAGTCTTGTTTCTTTATTTCCGCTCATATCCCTATTGATAATTCTTTCGTCGATCAACTCAATTAAAGCTAATCAACGGACTGCAATAGTTGCAATTATATTTGCCGGTATATTGGCCGGCTTGGGTTGTGGCCTGAAGTTGGTAATTGCTGTCTATGCGCTCGCTTTGTGTCTATCTTTTTTTGTGCTACCTGTATCTTGGTTTAATCGATTCAAATTTTCCGTAATCTTTAGTATCGCCGTTTTATTTGGATTGCTAGTATCAGGCGGCTACTGGATGTATAACATATGGAGCCAATTCGGAAACCCCATATTTCCGCAGTTTAATCACATTTTTCATGGCGAACTTGCAAATCCAGAGCCTATTCTTGATATCAGATTCTTGCCCAGGTCGTTATTCGAGAAAATATTCTACCCGGTAATATTTACGGCAAATCCATCGCGCGTTAATGAGCTTGGATATAAGCAGATCAGTTGGTTAGTTCTATATATTGCCGTAATATTTTTCTTGGCAAACAGGCTAGTTCATTCTTTTAGACACACTTCCGTCTACCGCACATTAGTCCCAGAGGCAAAGTTCCTGATCGCATTTTTATGCTTTGGTTATTTGTTGTGGTTAAACATTTTTGGCATATATCGATACCTCGTCCCTCTTGAATTACTAATTCCGCTAATATTATTTGTTGTTATAACAACTTTGTTTGAGTCAAATTGGGCTCGCGTAAGCGCCATACTTCTCATTGGATCTATCACGATAATTAATTTGAGAGGTGTGTTGGATTATGGACACTCTGCCTGGACTGATCAGGTTTACCGTGCTGATGCGCGAGAACTCAAAAAACCCGGGCCGGCAGCCGTGATCCTCGCAGGCCAGCCCTTGGCATGGATCATTCCAGCGCTCGATATCAGGGTGCCGTTCATCCAGGTGGCGCCCAATTTTCCTGTTTCGGAGGCCTATTGGCTGCTAGCCAGAACAATGCTTTATAGTCGCAGTGGTAAGATCTACATCGTTCGTGAGCTAGATAATCCTTCTATAGTTAAGCGAACGGACAGTGGTCTCGATAATATTGGCCTTGCCGTTGACTCCAATACTTGCAAGGTCATGAACGCGTATCTCGGCACGACGAAGTTTCAATACAGCTACTGCGAACTTAAAAAAGGGAAATCAGAAAATGAGAACTTCGGCTCTTAATCAAAAACGGAATCCTCGCATCGCGTTAATTGTTCCATGTTACAACGAAGAAGCTGTAATAGCGCGGGTCATCAATGATTTCCAGAAAGCAATATCCTCTGTTGATGTTTTCGTTTTTAACAATAATTCCACGGACCGTACAGCGGAAGTCGCCCTGGCCGCAGGGGCGCGCGTCGTCAATGTCGATCTCAAAGGCAAGGGTAACGTGGTGCGGAGAATGTTTGCGGATGTTGAAGCTGATATCTATATTATGGTTGATGGCGATGCCACCTATGATGCGAAATCCGCTCCATCTCTACTCGATAAAATCATTTGTGAAAACCTTGATATGGTAGTTGGCTGCCGGGTCGACCAGGGGGTAGACGCCAACTATAGGGGCGGTCATCGATTTGGCAACCGCCTGCTCACCGGTTCGGTGCGTCTCATCTTCGGTGGGCAATTCACCGACATGCTGTCAGGGTATCGTGCATTTTCCAGGCGCTACGTGAAATCGTTTCCTGCACTTGCAACCGGCTTCGAGATTGAAACTGAACTCACTGTGCATGCACTTGAGTTGCGCATGCCATACGGGGAGGTCAAAACCCCCTATGGCGCTCGTCCCGAAGGGTCGGAAAGCAAACTATCCACTTACCGAGATGGTTTTCGCATCCTTAAGATAATCATGCGTTTGTACATGGCTGAGCGACCACTCCAATTCTTCAGTATTCTTGGAGCTCTCCTTGCTGGCGCATCAATTGCATTTGCTGTGCCGATCTTCCTTGAATATTTTGCCACCGGACTTGTCCCACGCTTACCGACAGCGGTACTAACCACAGGACTAATGCTCTCGGCCCTGCTGGCGTTTGTCTGCGGCTTGTTGCTTGACACCGTGACCCGTGGACGTCATGAAGTCCGGCGGCTAGCATACCTTTCAATCCCTGGCGTCAACCAGTTGCATGATGAAGGAACTCGTTTAGGGAGATGATGCTCTTCGCCTTAGCGGGTGTAACGGGCTTCGCAATCGATGCCGGCATTCTTTATCTGCTGATGCAGACAATGGGTATCTACTACACGGTCAGGGGGTCAGCTCAGCTGTGTGCGCAGCACACTCGTTCCCTGTAATCTGTTATCTGCTTTAAAATACTTCCGCAAACGCCTTGGGATACTCTACCTTGCCACCACCCTCCAAGGTGCCCGGCACCAGTTCCAGCGCAGTCAATGCGTCCGTCGGCACCTGTAAATTGCATTGCACTCCCCAGTCGGAAGCCTGAGAGAATCCAAACCGATGGTAATACTGCGGGTGACCGGCCACCACAATACCGCTGCACTCGTATTCCCGGGCTTTGGCGATCGCGGCCTTGATCAGTTCGGAACCGATACCGCGGTGAGACTGTGACGGCACGACCGCCATGGGTCCTAGCGCGAATACCGCGGTCTCCCACTCATCACGTTTCAAAGACACCTTGGATAGCAACAGATGCCCTACTATGCGCCCATTAAGCTCGGCTACCAGGGATAATTCCGGAATATACTCCGATGATTTGCGCAACGCGCTAATAAGTTGTGCCTCTGTTTCCCCCTGGAAGGCACTTAAATGGACAACATCAATGGCCCGGATATCATCGGGCGTCTCTGACCGGACGATAATCTCGTGCATTACATTCTCCGCTGTTTAGTCCCCTGCCAGTGGTGGGCATCAAAATCCGTCGAGTGGTACATTTTTCTCCTCACCTATCATCCTAACAAGAAAGGTAGCGGTCGGAAACCGCGGTAGTTCGTTAATCCAAGACATGGGATACCAGCCCATCGGCGAGCTTAGGTTCGAACCAAGTGGATTTGGGAGGCATGACCTGGCCCGTATCCGCCACTGCCATGAGCGCCTCCATGCGGGTGGGAAACAGAGAAAACGCCGCCGCCATTTCGCCACTGTTCACTTTTTTCTCCAATTCCCCCAGACCCCGGATGCCGCCGACAAAATCGATGCGCGGGTCCCGGCGCAGGTCTTCGATCCCCAGCACCGGCGCCAACAAGTGGTCCGCCAGCAGGCTCACATCCAAACTCGCCACCGGATCTTGTGCCGGGACCAGGCCCTCCTTGATCCGCAGTTGGTACCACTGCCCCGGCAGGTAAAGGCCGAATTCTCCCTCCTGAGTCGGACTCACGGCCTCGGAGGAACTGGTGATACCAAAACAGGCAGACAACCTGTCCATAAATGCCGCCGAATCCATGCCCTTTAAATCCTTCACCACGCGGTTGTAGCCCAGAATCTGCATTTGAGAATGGGGAAAGATCACCGATAGGAAATAGTTGTAACTCTCTTCCCCCGTATGTTGCGGGTTTTGTTCCCGCC
>JAZFSS010000032.1:0-3731 GCA_036446275.1 Gammaproteobacteria bacterium
CGAATTTCCAGCAACCGGCGCACCTCGCCATGGTAGACCAGGTCTGTGCGGGGCGGTCCCGCAGGTTCGTCCCAGTCCGTTGCTTCCTCGGGGTTTTCCAGGAACGGTTGCTCTTCTAGGTTGACGTTTCTCATGTTCGGCGATCCTTGGTGTTGTTTGGGTGCCGTACTAAAGGGTATTACTCGCTGTATGTATTAACGGCATTGGCAATCCCTCACTTTAGTGGTAGTTTTACGCCCCACTGATCTTCAGGAACCGGTGTTCCTGCCGCTAATATTCTGTTCAGCCGCAAAAGAAGTGGGAGAGGATTGCTTGAACGAACCGGCGGTCCTGTGGTCCCAACTGCAGGCTAAAGGTAAAAAAAGTCCATGTTGATCAAACACCCGCCGGATATCAGCGCTGCCGAGATCACGCCGCCAGAGCTATACGATGGCAGGCGGCAGTTTTTGAAGACGGCGAGCGCTGCGGCAGGATGTTTGTTGCTTCCCGGGCTACTGTCGTCACGGCCGGCCTGGGGCCGGTTCCAGTTGGGAAATATCTCCAAGGGTCCCTACGGCACCGATGAAGAACTGACTCCCGTGGAAGACGTTACACGCTATAACAACTTCTATGAGTTTGGTACGGGGAAGAAGGATCCGGCCCGCAATGCACACAGCTTGATAACGGATCCCTGGTCCGTAACCATTGCCGGCGAAGTTGAGAAGCCCGGCACGTATACCCTGGAAGATATTCTTAAGCCCCATAGTCTTGAAGAGCGGGTATACCGTCTTCGTTGTGTAGAGGCCTGGTCCATGGTGGTGCCTTGGGTCGGTTTTCCATTGGCGGATCTAATTAAGCGGTTTGCGCCCACATCCAAAGCAAAATTCGTGGAATTCGTAACATTGTACGATCCGGAACAAATGCCGGGACAGCGCCGCCGGGTTTTGGATTGGCCCTATGTAGAAGGACTGCGTATGGATGAAGCCATGCATCCACTGGCAATTCTCGCAGTCGGTCTATATGGAAAGCTGCTACCCAACCAGAACGGCGCCCCGTTGAGACTGGTAGTGCCTTGGAAATACGGCTTTAAAAGCATTAAATCTATTGTCAAGATCAACTTTATGGAGTCCCGGCCACTTAATAGTTGGCAGGCGAGCGCTCCAAGTGAATACGGCTTCTATGCCAATGTAAATCCCGATGTAGATCACCCCCGCTGGAGTCAGAAAAGGGAGCGCCGTATTGGTGACTTCCGAAAGCGCCGGACATTGCCTTTTAACGGTTATGGGGAACAAGTAGCACAGCTGTATGCCGGTATGAATCTGAAGAAGGATTTTTGAGAAAAAACGGCGAAACGCCCACGTCTTGGCAGATGTCTAGCAAATTTTTAGTTCGATACATAAAGCCGGTCGTGTTTATGGCTGGTTTGATTCCCTTGGTAATGCTCCTATGGAAGGGTTTAGTGGGCAATCTGGGGGCAAATCCCATTGAAGAAATTACCCACTGGACCGGCGACTGGACGTTACGGTTGCTTTTGATCACCCTGACTATGACGCCCTTAAGGCGCTTGAGCGGCTGGACCTGGCCGCTACGCATCCGGCGCATGATCGGTTTATTTGCGTTCTTTTATGGCACACTTCATCTGGTTACCTACGTATGGCTGGATCAGTATTTTTGGTGGGAAGAGATTGTGCGGGATGTGATTGAACGCCCCTATATTACAGTGGGCTTCTTAGGTTATTTGCTGCTAATCCCTCTGGCCGTAACGTCGACGAATAAAATGATGCGGCGTCTTGGCGGAGACTGGAAACGATTGCACCGGCTTGCTTATCTGGTGCCTGGCTTGGGGGTTCTGCATTTCTTTTGGTTAGTGAAGGCCGATCTGCAGGAGCCTGCTATCTACGCAGGAATCCTCACGGTATTATTGGGTGCGCGCGCCTGGTGGCGGATTAGCAAATTTAAGAGTGTGGATTACAAGCCCGTCCCACAGAGTGCCAACCTAGAATGAAACGGGGCTCTGATACAATCGTCATTGCACCCCAAGAGTACTTCCTCAGGATGGCTGAGCCATCCTTCAGGGCGCGAGCGTAGCGAAGCAATGACAAGACGCATAAATAAATCGGAGGTTCCCTGGTTTAGGACGCCAGCTTCTTATACTTAATTCGGTGTGGTTGACTGCCCTTGTTTCCCAAACGACGCCGCCGATCTTTTTCGTAATCCGAGTAATTTCCTTCGAACCACACTGCTGCGCTGTCGCCTTCAAAGGCTAGAATATGGGTCGCGATTCTGTCCAAAAACCAACGGTCGTGGGAAATCACTACGGCGCATCCTGGAAATTCCAACAAAGCCTCCTCTAATGCACGTAGCGTTTCGACGTCAAGGTCGTTAGTGGGCTCGTCCAGCAGCAATACGTTGCCCCCACTTTTCAGGGTCTTGGCCAAATGCACCCGGTTGCGTTCACCCCCGGACAGATTGTTAAGACGTTTCTGTTGGTCCGCGCCGGCGAAGTTAAATCGTGCCGCATAAGCACGGGAATTAAGTTCATATTTACCGATGGTAATAATGTCCTGACCGCCGGAAATTTCTTCCCATACGGTTTTGCTGCCGTCCAGCGAGTCCCGGCTTTGGTCCACATAGGCAAGCTTAACGGTTTCGCCAACGCGAATTTCACCGCTATCGGGTTGCTCCGCGCCTGTGATCATACGGAAAAGTGTGGTTTTGCCAGCGCCATTGGGGCCGATTACGCCCACGATACCGCCCCGTGGAAGATTAAAACTAAGGTCTTGTATTAGTAAACGTTCTCCATATCCCTTTCTCAATGAGGTTACCTCGATAACAAGTTCTCCCAAGCGCGGACCCGGCGGAATATATATTTCCTTGGTTTCGCAACGTTTCTGATATTCCTGGGACATGAGTTCCTCGAATCGGGCCAGGCGGGATTTGCTTTTGGCGTGGCGTCCTTTTGGATTTGAACGTACCCAGTCCAACTCCGCCTTGATGGCGCGCCGCCGGGCTGATTGTTGTCTTTCCTCGGTTTCGAGGCGCTTCTCTTTTTGATCCAGCCAGGACGAGTAGTTGCCTTGCCAGGGAATTCCATGACCACGGTCTAGTTCCAGAATCCACCCGGCGACATTATCGAGAAAATAGCGATCGTGGGTTACTGCCACTACGGTGCTGGGGTAGTCCTGGAGGAAGCGTTCCATCCAGGCGACAGATTCGGCATCAAGATGATTGGTAGGTTCATCCAGCAGCAGCATATCAGGCGCTGATAGAAGCAGCCTGCATAACGCCACGCGACGGCGCTCTCCGCCGGATAATTTATCGACATTTGCATTCCAGGGAGGAAGCCGTAAGGCATCCGCGGCGATTTCCAATTTGCGGTCCAATTCCCAGGCATCTGCTACGTCAATCGCATCCTGCAATCGGCCCTGTTCCTCCAAAAGCCTATTCATCTCTTCGTCAGAAAGTGGTTCTGCAAACCGCATGCTCACTTCATGAAAACGATCCAATAGGGTCTTGATCTCTTGAATACCCTCTTCCACGTTGCCCCGCACGTCCTTGGAAGAATCCAATACAGGTTCCTGCGGCAGGTAGCCGACCTTGATTCCCGGTTGCGGTCTTGCTTCGCCTTCGAATTCTGTTTCCACCCCGGCCATAATCCGTAGCACGGTAGATTTGCCTGCGCCGTTTAATCCCAGTACTCCAATCTTCGCGCCGGGAAAGAAGGATAAAGAAATATCTTCAATAATTACCCG
>JAZFSS010000033.1:0-8340 GCA_036446275.1 Gammaproteobacteria bacterium
GCCAAATGATCCCGAAAAAAGCGCATCTGAGTGTCCCGGCAGAGGTTTGCGTTGTCTTTGTCTCCCTGTTCCAACGCATACAGGGTCTTGGTGTTCAGCCAAGCCATAAATTCCAGTTCCAGGGCGATGTGGTCATGCCGTTCCGGTGATTTGCACGAGGGCTCCAGGCCGAAGGCGCGATAAAAACCGGCGATGTCCGCCAGATGCTGGGAACGATAAACGGAAAAGGTCTGGGGACAATATTCGGTTTCGTAAGGGGGGCACTCTCTGGAAACGAGGAGGCCGAAAACACGGTCGAATTCTTCGCTGAAGTCCTCTTTAGGTTGCCGAAGAAAGGAGATTAGCGGGGCAAGATCCAGTGCCGCCAAGGCGATCTCGCCAGGCGCCAGGCGATCGGGGCAGGCTCGAGGATCTTCTCGGATAACCTCGACCGCCGCCCGCGCTAACTCCTGGAAATCCGGCTCGAGAATTCGTGGCCACCTCTCAGACAGCGGTTTCGAAGTGGCCAGGGATAGGAATTGGTAGACAGTCAATCTGGCTTGATCAAGGACACTGGTGTCCTCATTCGTCCCCATGTAGGCCGGATTCATTTTATTTTCGTTCGCTGCGGGGGTGGACAGATTCATTAGAAGCTCCCTAGGTACCTAAATGGAGTTGACATGATTCTTGGGCCGCTCGAAGGTTGGCTCTTCCACCGTGATGCGGACAACTTCCTTGCCGAGTTTGTTGTAACCGGAGATGGTGTCGTTGAATATTTCTTGAACCGCCTTCTTTCCTGAGGGAAGTGTATTTTCGATCTCCGCGACCTTTTTGCCTTTGGTAATCTTGAACTTGAAGATGACCTGCTGTGCGGCACGGAACAGTTGCAGCACCGCCAGCAGTTCCCGGTCGGGACTACTGTACTGTTCAATGGCGTTTTCAACGCCGGGGCCAAACATTTGTGTGAGGTAGTTGCGTGGCACCCAGCGCGGCGGGATGTAATAGCCATTGGGTTCAGTACCAAACTGGGGATAGAGTGGCAGTGCCACTTCGCGTTCCCGTACAAGAAAATTAATAGGATTGCCCGGATCCTTTGCCCATTTGCCATCCGTGGTCTTCTTTACCAGCCCCTGCAGACGGATCTTGCCCACGCAGGCGGACATACAGCGCGTTTCCAATGGCGCCTTGTCCGGGCTCAGGGTCGGATCCTTGCCCTCGATGCGCGGGTAACAGGCGATGCACTTCTCGGTGATCCGGGTGGTGGAGTTGTACATAGGTTTCTTGTACGGACAGGCCTGCACACACTTGCGGTATCCCCGGCAGCGTTCCTGGTCGATGAGCACGATGCCATCTTCGGGCCGTTTATAAATGGCGTTGCGAGGACAGGCGGCCAGACAGGCAGGATAGGTGCAATGGTTGCAAAGGCGTTGCAGGTAGAAGAACCACACACGATGCTCGGGCAACTGGGCGGAATAACCCCACTGATCCTTTTTTCTGATCATTCCAGTAGCGGTCTCTTCGTGGATATTGGGGCTTTGCCATTCCTCGTCAGAGGGGATATAGCCCAGGGCGCGCATGGACCCGTCGGCGGAAACATGGTTTTTGGCGGCCTCGAAAATGGTTTTGCCCTTGAATACCCCGTATGGTTTTTCGGGGGATTTCCCGTTCGCCCTCCACACTTGTCCGTCGGGATCTTCTTTTGCGAGCATCGCCAGGAGCTTGGCGTCCCAATTTTGCGGATAGCCGCCATAGGGTTTGCTTTCCACGTTATTCCACCACATGTATTCCTGCCCCTTGGCGAAGGTCCAGGTAGACTTGCAAGCCATGGTGCAGGTCTGACACGCGATACAGCGATTGATATTAAAGACAAAGGCAAACTGCCATTGTGGATGCGCCTCCTCGTGGGGGTAACTCATCCCTCTTCCGAGCTGCCAGTTATAGACGTTAGCCATAGTCACGATCTCTCTTCAAGGTTATATCGGTTTTCTTTGTTCGCGCGAGGAATCGTCTCCGCTCGTCGAAAGGTTTACGAATTGCGATCTTTGGGTCGGTTTGGATTCGCTAATCGCACAACGCATCACTCCACATCGCTGTAAGGTTCGTTCGATGCATTCGTGAACGGCCTTGCGGCCCAATTGTTTTGCCAAACCGTGGGACGCCAGGAAGAACGGGTTGTCGAACATCCGTGCAATCTGCTTTGCATCCCATCCGATGTGGGCGAACTCCTCGATCAGGCACTCCAGCATCACGCGCTGGTCCCCACTCACCGATTCGGCCTGCATTTGCATGGGATCATCCGGTTCGGCGGGCTTTGTGGATCCACAACCGATCGCCACAGCGTCTTTCTGATTTAATCCGAGATCCTTCGAATAGGTCATCGTTGGTTACGCCTCTTTGATGAAACCGCCAGCGAGATACTTGCGCATCTCTTCGGATTCGGTCCCCGGCGAGTGTCCTGTGGTAGCGGGCTGCCAAACACCTTTGCCATGAAGCCCACCATCTTCCGCTTTGGTGATGCGGATAAGGGTCTCTTTGGGGACCGTGTTGACGCCGTGGTTGTCGACCGCGAAGCCGAATACAAACTTCATGGCTCCGGTCGCCTTGTGGAACAGGGTGTCGGTTTGGTGCATGGGCATCAGCCAGCTTCTGGTAATGCTTTGGTGGGAGCCATAACGGTAATTGGACTGGTAGCCGGTGTCCTTGGCCAGGGCCCGGCCATCGGCCCGGCCCTCGTGAGCCTTGACCGTACGTTCGGTGCCAATCCACCCGGTGTGTTTCATGATCGTCATGCCGTAAGGCAGGGACGGGTTGAACTTGATCCTCACCAGACAGCGGAATGCCCTGGCGCGAAAGCTGTCATTCAACTTCCAACCCACATAGGGGCGATCGGCGGGATTGGCATCCACATAGACGTAGTCACCCTCATTGAAACCATTATCCTTGGCCGCCTGGGGATTCATCTGGATCTGCCGGTCACTGACGCCGGGTGCCCGTTTGTCATGGCGATAGGGGTCGCTGAAACTGCTGCTCCAGATCCAGTTCCAGTCCACGGTAGACCAGGATGAGTGGGTGGTGTGCCGGCTCTTGGGTGTTGAACAGAGAAAACGGAACCCCTGTGCCCATAGCGGATTGACGGTGTTTTTAACCTTGCTCCAGGGCATCTTGACGTTGCGTACGGTACGCAGATCCGCGTCCATCTCATCCAGGGGAATGCCGTAGTCATTGGGTCGAATGTATGGACTGCTTGAGACAATGACGTTGGGAAGGTAAGGCGTTGCCTCGGTCCCCTCCCGGTGCACGATAAGATTCTCACCATACTCAATGGCCTCAGGTAGATCGCAATAGGCGGACATCCGGCCATGATCCGTATAGAACGGAATGTTGTCATTGAGCTGTTCGTAGAACGGCACCCGCGGATAGGTACGGAATAACATCAAGGCCGCCCCCGGTTCCCCGCCGTACTCGCCTTTGAGCATTTTATCGAGCTGGTAGGGGCCATCTTTGCCACGGGTCGTAGTGCAATTGTCCAGCACCCGCTGGATGTAAACCCCGGCTTTTTTCTCGGTAACATATTTCCAGTAGTCGGCGAAGCGGCGGTCGTCGGTTATTTTGGTCAAGGCGCGGCTCACGCCGGCAAAGATTTCGGCATCGTCTTTGGAATCATGAACCGGTTTTATGCCATTGCCACCCCAGACCTGGAGGAAAGGATTGGAACAGGAGCCGCCCATTTCCAGATCCTGGAACTCGACCCAGGAGTTGGCCGGCAGCACAATATCCGAGTACTCCGCCGAAGCGGTCCATTCCACCTGCTGATCAACAATCATGTCAATCTTGGGGAACACATTCACGATCAGGTGGTAGACCCATTTGGCCTGGTTGATCAGGTTGGCATTGTTGTACCACATCAGCTTGGTGGGGGTCGGCATGTGGGTTTTGCCGGTGAAGACCTTCCTTCCCTCTCGGGGCGTGTCAACAATCAGCGGGCGGTCACCGTGCCCCCAGAAAGCGACATCATCGCCATAGGCGTAGTTGTGCAAGTGCGTGTGATCGATGCGAACCTTTTCATCCAGTACCGGTTTGAAGGGATTTTCGTGGGTGTATGAGCCTACGCCGGGACCGCTCCAGGATGAAGCCTGGAACAACCCGCCTTTGTAGTTGCCGGCCCAGGTAAAGACACCGGCACCGTGCTTGCCGAAGTTGCCGGTCAGCATCAATGGCAGGTGGCAGGCCCGATTGTGCAGAGTGCCGTGGAAATAATGATTGGTGCCTTCGCCGTGATGCAGAGAAACCGGATGTCCGGCTCTGGTGGTATCCCAGATATCTTTTGCCAGGCGTGCCACAAGTTTGGGATCCGCGCCGCTGATTTCCTCGACGGTTTTAAGGTCGTAGTCCTTGAGATGGCGCTTATACATTTCATAGGCCGGCATTACCTCTACCTTTTTGCCGTCAATTGTTCGAACCTTGAAGACACCGGTCAGGGCAGCATTCATGTTCGCTTTGATACCCACCTGCTCACGATCAACGGCGACCACTTTGCCTGCTTTTTCATCCCACAGAGTGAAATCACCGATCCGTTGCCGCTGCTCGTCCGTCAAACCCTGGATTTTATAGGAGGGGCCGTTGCGCAGATCTTTGGTCTTATAGCCCTTGATAACTTCTTCAGGCCGCAAGCGGCGCAACGTATCGGTACGCACCAACAGCGGGAAGTCGGTAAACTGCTTGACGAATTTCTTATCGACCCAGTCGTTGTCCATCAGTATTTTGGTGATCGCCAACAGCACCGAGGTGTCAGAGAGACCGGGCCGGATTCCGATCCAGTAATTGGCCTTGGCCGACGGGGCGCTATAGTCGGGAGTGATAACAACAATCTTGCCGCCCCGCTCCATCATTTCGTTGAGCCAGTGGGACTCCGGCATCTTGTTCTCGACCAGGTTCTTGCCTATCTGAATGGTGAGCTTGGAAAAGCGCAGGTCGGACATATCGATGTCGGAGGTCTGCAAACCGTGAACGAACGGTTGCCCCGGAGCCTGGTCGCCGCGCCAGGTATATTCCGTCCACTCGCGCGCGCCCTGGGCTTGTTCAGGTGTCGCGCCGCGGGCGTGGTGGTCGACCAGGGCCATTTGGTTGGCAAAACGAAACAGGCCGAATTTACCTACGACCCCATGCAGCGGCAATGACGACCCGATCTTCATGGTGCGGGTCCCCGCGCCGTGCCAGTGTTCCAGCATTTCCTCTTCGTAACCGTCCTTCATCAGGCGGCGCTTGCCCGCGTCGCCGCTGTAGGTTCGGGCCACGGCCAACAGGCCGCGAGCGCTATAATCGGACGCCTCCTCCCAGGACATGCGCACAAAGGTGTCATTGCCACGATCATCAAACTTGTATTTGGACCGCAATTCCGGATTATCGGAGAGCGAGGGAAAACCGGCATCGGCCCACGCTTTCCAGCCTTTTCGAATCACCGGCCCGCTAAGACGATAGGGGCCGTAGACTCTGCGCTGAAACGTATAGCCTTTCAGACAGCCACGAGGGTTCCATGATTTGGTGAGCCTGTTGCCGTAGAGGTCGCCGCAGCGGTCGTGATCGTAATTTTGTTCGCTGCGAATCATGACCCCATTGCGCACAAATGCCCGCATACGACACATGTGTGTATCGTTCGGTGCGCAGATCCAGGTGAAGCTGTCATCGTAGCGATATTGGTCCAGATAAACCTTCTCCCAATCACGGTTTGGATAGTATTTAAGTGGATTCTCGATATCTGGACTCACCACGAGCGACGCTAAAACGTCCATGTGGGTAAAACCGGCGGCCACGCCTGCGGTCCCTGCCGTGAGGAGTTGCAGGAATCGGCGCCGGCTGAGTTCCGATTGGCTTGTCGTGGCCTTTCCCTCACCAGGAGAGGGACCGGCGTGCGGTTGATTTTCGTCTGACATAGATTTCTCGCCCCTGTGTTCGTGGTAGCAAACACTATCCTTTTCACCTTCCCGATCCCTCGACAACACAACGTTGGTACCATGTGTCGGTGACAATCCAGTAACACTCAGCTTTCCATGCCCCTCGTTGCGCTTTCATTGCTCCCCAGCGGGTGACTGAGGGCTGGTGGACCGGCAACATTGTGTTGACGGATCACTTGGCTCGGGACACCGGTCGATATTCGCCGAGTATCGCTAGCGGCTGTTACTGGATTGTCACTGACACGTGGTACCAAGATATTTTTGAGGGTCGAATGGTCCATGAGGGAGCGGAAACAACGCAACTTGGAATCGTTCGTTGTCCGGATCTGGCTGGAACGCGGGCAGAATGGGGAACCGAGATGGCGCGGGCATATCCGGCATGTCCAGAACGGGCGTGAGGCCTACTTTGGAGATCTTAGGGAGATGCGTGAATTCTTGGAACAGGTGAGTAACGTGCCCGGCCCTGCCATCTAACCCATGGTGAAGTGACGAGGCAACGATTACCGGTCCTACCAGCGCCGGAGGTAGGCAACAAAACAGTCGACGGGGAGGTCGCAATAGCACGAGCATACACATGTACACGCCTGTCGATACTTTGCTTCGCACCGCCTCAAAAGATGATAAATATACTTTTTTCAATTACCTCTAAATGGAGGGGAAACCGGTCGCTACGCCTTACCCCATTCGATTATGTCGTACTCGCCGGCGGTCTGGTGAACCTAATCGTAGTGAGCTTAATAATTGCTAATTGGATCTTGTGTTGAGGTTGGCAGGTCATGCATGCCCAAACATTAACAAAAACGGAAAAACAAGAATACGAGGAGGCCCGGCTACCCAGCTATCAATCGATATTGCTGGCCACCGATTCGTCAGATCATGCCAATCGTGGCCTCAACGAAGCGATCATGCTCGCCAGGCAGTTTGGCGCAAATATTACGGCCACCCATGTGTATGCGGCCAAGATGCATGATTTACGTTTCCGGCAAATGGAAGGCGGTCTACCGGAGCAATTTCGTCAGGAACATGAACTGGAACGACAACGGGATGTGCATGACGATCTTATTACGCGCGGCCTATCTATTATATCCGACTCTTACCTAGACCAGGTCGCACACGCCTGTAACGAATCTGCTATCCAATTTACGCGTTGTGTACTGGAAGGAAAAAATTATCGAGCCTTAGTGACGGAAACCAACAGTAGTCACTATGACCTACTTATTATGGGCGCGCTCGGACTCGGTGCGGTAGCAGGCAGCCGCCTCGGGTCGGTTTGTCAACGCTTGGTACGACGGACAGACATTGATACCTTGGTCATAAAAGAGCCAAGTCGTTCTATCGCTGAAGGACCCATCGTGGTTGCAGTAGACGGTTCGGCAAAGTCCTACGGTGGCTTGTTAACAGCACTTTCCTTCACCCGGCACTGGGGGGTGGCCCTAAAAGTCGTTGCGGCCTTTGATCCCTATTTTCATTATGTCGCGTTTAATCGAATCGCCGATGTGCTTTCCGAAGAGGCAGGCAAGGTCTTTAAGTTCAAAGATCAAGAAAAACTACACGAAGAAATCATCGACGACGGCCTGGCCAAGATCTATCAGGGCCACCTGGAAGTTGCCGAGACGATTGCCCGCGATCATGGTTTGGGAGTGGAGACCGAGCTGCTGGCGGGCAAACCCCACGACGCCATTGCCAAATACCTGCGTAAGACTAAGCCATCGCTGCTGGTGCTGGGCAAGGTGGGCATACATGCTGATCCCGATTTAGACATCGGCGGAAATACAGAAAATCTGCTCATCGACGCAGACTGTGCAGTGCTACTCAGTCAACGCACATATCAACCGCGCGTTGACGTTGTGACCGACGTAACAACATCTTGGACCACCGAGGCTGAACAGCGCATGACCAAGGTGCCGTCCTTTGTGCAGAACATGGCGCGTATGGCCATTTTACGCTATGCGCAGGAGCGCGGGCACACGGTCATCACGGAACGCATTGTCGAAGAAGCGACTGCGCAACTCATGCCGGGGCATGCAGAAAAGACGATGGGTGAAATTGTAACGGCCTATGATGCCGGGGAGATTGGCACGTTGCGAGACCGCAATCCAGAAATCGGCGAAGCCATGATCTGGAGTGATGCAGCAAAGGTCCTCCTCGACACGGTCGAAGACGCGGCGGTGCGGAAAAATCTGCGCATGCGCGCGGAGAAGAAGGCGCGCACGGAAGGCGCAAGTCGGGTGACAGAACAACATATCCAAAGTTTTCTAAATGGGGCGGCAAAGGGGCAAGACTCGAATAACCAACTATCGGTTATCGAATCTGAACCCGTTTATTGGCAGGCCGCTGCTCTGGCACGTCTGATGCGCGTGCCCGAAGGCTTCATGCGCGACAAGTCCAAACAACGCATCGAAGACTATGC
>JAZFSS010000034.1:0-6563 GCA_036446275.1 Gammaproteobacteria bacterium
GGTATCTTTGATTGGGAACGTAGTATTCGACAAACAGTAGTGCTCGATTTGGAGATGGCCGCGGATATTTCCAAGGCGGCGGTCAGCGACTCTATTGGCGATACCCTCGATTATAAGGCGGTAGCCAAGCGCTTGATCGAATTTGTAGGAAACAGCGAATTTCGATTGGTGGAAACCCTTGCGGAAAAATCGGCGCAGTTAGTGCTAAATGAGTTTCACGTGCCCTGGTTGCGGCTCACATTAAATAAGAAGGGCGCCGTACGTGGAGCCCGGGATGTGGGAGTTGTTATCGAACGGGGACATAAGGAGGTCGATTAAGTGGCGCGGGTTTATGTAAGTGTAGGTAGCAACATTGACAGAGAGAACAATCTCAGTAACGCGGTCCGCAGCCTGACGGAGCTCTTTGGAGAGCCACAGATGTCCACCGTCTACGAGAGCAAGGCGGTGGGCTTCGAGGGCAAGAATTTTTTCAATCAAGTGGTAAGCTTTGATACAGACGATTCCCCGGAGGCAGTAGCATCAGCGTTGCGTGAGATCGAAGTCCAGTTGGGTAGGGCGCGGGACGGCAAAAAGTATTCTTCGCGAACCGTGGATCTCGATTTGCTGTTGTACGATGACTTAATTACAGAGTCCGATACCGTTTCCATTCCGCGGGCGGAGATTACCGGGCATGCTTATGTATTGAAGCCATTGGCGGAAATCGCCGGTGAGCGGTGTCATCCTATAACAGGAGAGCGGTTTCGAGACCTGTGGGAAGCATTCGATAAATCGAAACAGAAAATTTGGCCGGTAACATTTGTACCCAATTCCTAACCGTATCTTTATCCTGTGGCTGGTAACGCCGCGCAGATTAGTATCCGCTAGAAATCCGTCGTCTATCCCATGGCAGCCCAGTCCTCAACAGATAATCTATTGCCCCCGATGCTAGGACCGCCTGCGGGCTGGCCTGATCCAGATCCAGCCGCACAACAGTTGAGCGCCCTTTTGGCCGGCCGTATTCGTGAGGAAATCGAACGGGATTCCGGCGCGTTGGATTTTTCGCGTTTTATGGAACTAGCGTTATACGCGCCGGGCCTTGGCTACTACAGTGCCGGCCTGAGCAAGTTCGGTGCCGCGGGGGATTTTGTAACGGCTCCCGAAATCTCCCCCCTATTTTCCCGCTGCGTAGCCCGCTGTTGCAGATCCGTGTTGGCCGATCTTGCTGATGGCGACATCTTGGAGTTGGGTGCGGGTAGCGGAATAATGGCAGCCGATGTGTTAGCGGAACTGGCACAATTGGAACAGCTGCCAAAGCGATATTTTGTCTTGGAGCCAAGCGCGGACCTTCGTGAACGTCAGCACGATACGATAAGTAGGCGGGTGCCAAAATTGATTTCCCGTGTGCAATGGCTGGATACAACCCCCGAGCCGGGGTTTGCAGGTGTGATATTGGCGAATGAGGTTATTGATGCTTTACCGGTACACCGGTTCCGGTGGGATGACGACTCGATATGGGAGATGAAAGTGGTATGCCGGGACGCAGGTTTCGATTGGAAGCCGGTCCGGCTCAAAAACGGCAGGCTTTATGACGCGGTAGAGAAGTTGATCCGGCAGCTAAAGCTCGAAGGTGGTTACAGTTCCGAGATCAACATTAATTTGGGGCCATGGATGACAGCGGTGGCCGGACCACTAACGCAAGGCATGGTGTTGTTTATCGATTATGGCTACCCGCGTGCCGAGTATTATCATCCTCAACGTAGCACCGGTACTTTACTATGCCACTATCGCCACAGGGTCCACGACAACCCGTTTATCCTGCCGGGGCTGCAGGATATCACTGCACATGTGGATTTCACGGCGGTTCTGGGGGCCGCCCAGGAATTGGGTTTGGATCTGATTGGTTTTACTAACCAGACCCACTTTCTTTTCGATGCCGGTCTGCAGGAAATGTTTGCCGAAGAAGAGCCTGCCGCGGACCGGCACTATCTGGATCTAACGCGCCAGATCAAAACGCTGACCTTGCCTGGTGAGATGGGGGAACGATTTAAGTGTATGGCCCTCGGCCGCGGTATCGACGCTACACCACCTGGGTTTCGCGGTCATGATTTACGCCGCGTGCTTTAGCCGCGAACGATCAAGCCTTGAGAGCCTGAATCGCCTCAACACGTAGCTGCCTAAGCCGCCGGCCCACGGCCTCGCCTTGAATTCCCTGCTTTAGTAACGGGCCTGCAGTGACCTTATTTGCAGCAGCCAACGCATCGCGAAAATACTGCGCTTGTGGATACAGCCGATCTTCCATGCCACCCCTGCCACGGGCATCCGCCTCACAGGCGACCAAGAACGCTTCGAATCGTTCCGGACGCCGAAAGGCGTCCAATGCCTCTAAGGTGTCCAATAGGGTGGTGGGGCGCAGTTCCTGGGCTCTATGACAGTGCGTGTGATGGCGAGCCACCATTACCGCCAGATCACGAAAACCGTTGGGAATCTTGTAGCGGGTGCATAGATCGTTGATGAGTTTAACGCTACGCTGCTCATGCCCATTGTGGCTAGGTAGCTTGTCTGGCGCGGTTTCCGCCTTACCCAAATCATGAACTAGTGCGGCAAATCTAATTTGTGCATCCTCGGAAAGCCGCACCGTTTGTTCCAAGACCATCAATGTATGTATTCCCGTATCAATTTCAGGATGATATTTTGCCGGCTGCGGCACACCGAATAGACGGTCAATTTCAGGAAATAATTTTGCCAATGCGCCGCAGTCCCTTAGTACCTCGAAAAAGCGCGAGGGTTGATCTTCCTGCAATGCCTTTTCCATTTCGGACCACACCCGCTCGGGTACCAGCTGATCCACTTCACCGCTTTCTACCATGCTGCGCATCAGCGCGTTAGTGCCATGGGATAACCGGAAGCCACGGCCTGAAAAACGTGCCGCGAATCGGGCCACTCGCAAAATACGTACCGGGTCCTCCACAAAGGCGGGAGATACATGGCATAACAGTCCCTCACGTATATGTTCCTGTCCGCCGAATGGATCGATGATGGTGCCGTCGGGTGCTTTTGCCATGGCGTTAATGGTGAGGTCTCTGCGCTCTAAATCTTCCTCCAGGGTCACATCAGTTCCCGCGTGTACCGTGAACCCTGTGTAGCCAGGCCCGGTTTTTCGTTCGGTACGGGCCAATGCGTATTCCTCCGCGGTTTTCGGGTGCAAGAAAACGGGAAATTCTCTCCCAACTTGTTTGAAGCCCCGTTTCAGCATCTCCTCAGGCGTCGCGCCGATCACAACCCAGTCGCGCTCCCGGACCGGTAAATCCAGGAGTTCGTCGCGAACTGCACCGCCAACGAGGTAGGTTTTCATATTTATAAGTTAAGTTTTAAGCCCTTAGCCGCGGCCCGCCCAGCGCCGCCAGTCGTAGTAACGGGCTCGAGTGTGACGGTTACCCAGGTACATGGGTACGATAGCGTCAATTGGGGTTGGAGTAATGCCCAGGCGTTCCAGACCGGGATCAGCGCATACGCTTGGGTGTTGTAAGGAATAATAATTGTCCAGGGAAAAAGGCTTACCGGGCACCAGCCCCAGCACGTGAGCTTGCAATCGGGATGCCATGTTTCCGAGCCCAATGATTTTCCGCCTCAGCCCGGAATTACGGGCGGTGTATTGGACTAATTCACGCAGTGTAAACTGCTGCGGCCCGCAAAGCTCATAGCGTTTACCAAAACTGGTCTTATCGGACAAGGCCTTGGCAAAGGCTTTCGCTACGTCCCCGACATATACCGGCGCAAACCGGGATTCCGGACATGCCAATGGGAACATCAACGGGGTCATTCTCAGCAAGCGCTGGAAGCGATTAAAAAAATCATCGTCGGGTCCGAAGATCACAGAGGGGCGGAAAATTGTTACCTCCAACTCGCCCGCTGCTTGATGAGCTAAGTCTTCACCCTCACCCTTGGTGCGCAGGTAACAACTGTTTGGCTCACTGGGAGCCGCATTTAGCGCACTCATATGCAACAACCGTCGAACCTTACTCAGGTTAGCTGCTTCGATTATGCGGCGTGGTAATTCAACGTGTACAAGCTGGAAGCGGTGCTGTTTCGAGCGGCCCTCATTAAGGATACCGGCAAGGTTGATCACGGTTTCGCAGTCCGCCATTTGAGCCCGTAATTGTTTCGAATCATGGATATTGGTTTCCACCAAGGTAACTTCCGGGATTACAATCAAATTTCTATGCCGCTCCCGGCGGCGGGTCAACACTCGCAGCCTATGGCCCGCCCGGGCCAGGCGATAGATCAGGTGCCGGCCTACAAACCCCGTGCCGCCAATAATGCAAATTGTTTGACTGTCCATTCCGATGATTCATTTGGGGGCGGACTTTAAATTCGCCCTTAGATATCTACCTTTTAGGTGGAACCAGCGGCATTTTTTTCCGCATTGGTGTGACGGGGCGATTCATGCGCCACTCAAACACTGCCGTGTACGCTAGTACCCTGCGTACATAATTCCGGGTTTCCGTATAGGGTATCAGTTCAGCCCATAGCTCCGCAGGCTGCGCCTTCTGCTTTGGTTGCCAGAGTGCCACACGATGTGGTCCAGCGTTGTAGGCTGCCGTAGCCATTACTGTATTACCGTTGAAGCGATCCCGCATCTTGGACAGATAACCGCTACCGATGCTCAGGTTTTTGTCTGCCTGCAACAAGCTATAGCTGTTTTTTAACGGAATGCGCAGCTGACGCGCAGTTTGTTTTCCTGTGGAGGGCAATAACTGCATTAGACCCAAGGCGCCGGCGGCGGAGCGAGCATCTTCCATAAAGGCACTTTCCTGGCGCATTATGCCCATGATCCAGGCCGGGTCTAACCCATAGTGTCTGGCGTTTCTTCGAACCTGAGTCTGGTAAACCAAAGGGAATCTCAAGTGCAAGTCATCCCGGTGATCGGTTTGGCCAATGGTGATAATGGCACGGTCATGCCAGCCCCACTCGTGGGCAAGCAATGCCGCCTGTTCCAGTTCTGCCTCTTTCATCTCCTGTGTTGTATAAAACCACTCTCGACGTGCGTCCAGCATCATTTTTAAATGGAAAAGTTCCTCGGCCCTCTGTATAGCAGGTCTCCTTTTCAGTTTTTCCAGTAATCTTCCGTTGGGAATAATGGACTGTTGCTGCATGGAATAAGACCAACCCAGACGGTCTGCAGCCAAAAACCCAAAGTAGCCCCTTTGCCTGGCGAGTTCGGTAAACAAGACATTGGCTTTGGATTCCCTATTAAGTTTTTCCAAAGTGCGTGCATTCCAGTATTTCCACGCCGGCCGCTGTTGGTCTTGTCTTGGTAATGCGCCAATACCACGTAGAGTTGATGGCCAGTCTGCAATGGCTAAACCTGTGCGCACGCGCCATTCCCGGCTCTTCTTGGTATGGGCTTTCGAGGATAGCTCGCTCAACCATTGGTGGGCCTTGGGATGGCGCAGGTATACAGCACGCATGGCAAGGTAATTTTTCAGCTCGTTCACCTCCGCCTTGGAGAACGAATAGCGGCCTTTGATTGTCTGCCAGCTCTGTTGTGCACGGCCTACATCCGTGCGAGCCTGTCGTTGAAGACCGTGTAGGATAATAGCGCGAGCCTTTTGAGTGTCCGCCTTCAGATCCGGATGACGAAGCATTCGGGAAGGGTGCTTGTGAATCTGTTTCCACAGTTCAAACCAATCTCGGTCCCTTGCCGGAAGCCGTTTCGCCAGGTAGCCGGCCAGACTGATCTTGCCTTTATCCATTGCCAGTGTGATTCGTGCCCACAGTAGTTCATTGGTTATGCGCCGGTTCCCATACAGGAAATCGAATACTCGATCACAGGCATCGGGCTGGGAGTGGCCTACCAGCCATAGCCGGTGCGCATCCTCCCAAAATTGCGGACCGCGGCCAACCATAAGCTCGGCCTGCAGACGATAACACTGTAATT
This sequence comes from Gammaproteobacteria bacterium, assembly GCA_036446275.1. Taxonomy (GTDB): domain Bacteria; phylum Pseudomonadota; class Gammaproteobacteria; order JAZFSS01; family JAZFSS01; genus JAZFSS01. Next base: position 5,918 of record JAZFSS010000034.1, read on the forward strand.
CAGTGGATTGCGGCGCTTGATAAAATAGCAAGAATCGCTGCCATTGGCCCCGCTTGGCTAGGGTCCGTAACCAGGCGCGCCGTAGTCGGGGGGCCAGCGGTGTATCTTCATAGTCTGAAAGAAACTCTTGAATCGAATTGCTTGAAACTTTAGCAATATATTTGCGCAATTTCGCGTAACGAAGGTATGGATAGAGCGGATATTCTTTCAATCCTTCCGCGAGCCAATTAAAACGCGGTAAATCACGGGCCTTTAAAGCCTTTTTTGCCGCAAGGAATTGTTTGCGTTCGCTGGTAAAACTGTTTTCTCCCGCAACACATGGCGAGGCCAGTATTGTTGCTAACAAAAAAATAAACAGACAACGTGGCCATAGCACACTTTTACAGCGACCGACCCGCATCACGGCTTTCCAAAGGGCATTCATGACCGCTACCGTACTTTTAAGAAACGCTGCTCCGGCCGGATCGGAACACCGCTATGAATAAAAGGAGTACCCCACAGCCACACAAAATGTACCGGAAACGGAGCTGGTTCCTGAATATCGATTTTCATAGGGCACTACGGGTGAGGATCAGGAGGATAATGGTAGCTATTAGTTCTGTTACTTGCCACTCCACAAGGCGTAACAATCGTAGGTAGTGGCTCA
>JAZFSS010000035.1:0-3826 GCA_036446275.1 Gammaproteobacteria bacterium
AGCTTTTTCTCCAGGTAATGAATATTCGTTCCCCCCTTCAAAAAGGCCTCATCACTACAGATGTCCTGGTGTAAAGAGATATTGGTCTCAATTCCATCGATCACGATTTCGCTCAGCGCCCCGCGCATGCGAGCCAAGGCGGACGCCCGCTCATTCCCGTAAGTGATCAACTTCCCGACCATGGAATCGTAATATGGCGGCACCTGATAACCAGTATAGATATGGGAATCCACCCGCACTCCGGGACCACCCGGTGAGTGATAAAGGGAGATCGTGCCTGGGCACGGCATGAAGTTTTTCGGATTCTCGGCATTAATGCGACACTCCAGGGCGTGGCCGCGAATGTGGACATCCTGTTGGCGCACAGACAGAGGTTCGCCGGCGGCGATTCGTAATTGTTCCTTGACGATATCGATGCCGGTGACCATTTCGGTCACAGGATGTTCCACCTGTATGCGGGTATTCATTTCGATAAAGAAAAATTCGCCATCCTGATATAAAAACTCAAAGGTTCCGGCGCCCCGGGAGCCGATTCGTGTACAAGCTTCCGCACAAAGCCGGCCCATTTCATCCCGCTGCTGTTGTGTGATCCCTGGCGCCGGCGCTTCTTCAATAACTTTTTGATGGCGCCGCTGCATGGAACAATCCCGCTCCCCCAGGTGGATCGCATTGCCGGCGCCATCGGCCAGCACTTGAAATTCGATATGACGCGGTGTCTCCAGGAATTTCTCTATATACAACATGTCGTTTGCAAACGCAGACTGTGCCTCGGCGCGCGTCAAGGAGATTGCATTAGGCAGGGAAGCGCCGGACTTTACGACCCGCATGCCTCTCCCCCCACCCCCGCCCGCTGCCTTGATAATGACCGGAAATCCAATCTCCCCGGCCAATGCCAGGGTCTTTTTCATGTCATCATCCAGGGCACCGTTAGAGCCCGGCACACAAGGTACCCCCGCCTCCGTCATGACGCGGATTGCGGATACTTTATCGCCCATCAATCGAATCGTGTCCGGGCGTGGGCCCACAAAGATAAAGCCGCTACGCTCTACCCGTTCCGCAAAATCTGCATTTTCGGCCAGGAAGCCGTAACCAGGATGGATGGCCGCTGCATCGGTAACTTCTGCGGCGCTTATGATGGCGGGAATATTGAGGTAACTTTCCGTGGCAGGAGGCGGGCCGATGCACACCGACTCATCCGCCAGCCGCACATGCTTCAAGTCCCGGTCCACCGTGGAGTGAACCGCCACAGTACGAATGCCCAGCTCATTGCATGCCCGTAAGATACGCAGTGCGATTTCGCCCCGGTTGGCGATGACAACTTTTTTTAGCATGGATACTATAATTTAGTAGGTTGATGAGATGGTCTCCTCCCTCCTTATAAACGGCGTCGTGATGCGCCATGATGGAATGTGTTAACGACCATCAACGAAAGAAAGGAGAAGACCATGGGCAAGCTTACGACGATTGGACTGGATTTGGCAAAGAATGTGTTTCATGTAGTGTGCTGCGACGCACGGGGCAAGATTGTGAGGAAGCGGCAGCTCAAACGTGGCCAGGTGTTGGCATTTTTTGCGAAGTTGGAGCGGTGCCTGGTGGGCATGGAGGCCTGCGCTGGGGCGCATTATTGGGGTCGGGAGCTGGAGGCGCTGGGGCATGAAGTGAAGCTAATCCCGGCGCAATATGTCAAGGCGTTTGTGCGGGGCAATAAGAACGATTACAACGATGCGTTGGCGATAGCGGAGGCAGTAGTACGGCCTGAGATGCGGTATGTAACGATCAAGACACCGGCGCAACAGGATATCCAGGCGTTGCACCGTCTGCGCGAACGCAGTGTGCAAATGCGGACGGGGTTATGCAACCAGATTCGGGGATTGGTCGGGGAATACGGCTTGGTTTGCGCCAAAGGCGTGGCGACCTTGCGACGCCGGATACCGGAGTGGCTGGAAGATGGCGAGCATGGTCTGAGCGACCTGTTTCGCCGTCTATTGTCGGAGAGCTACCGGCAACTGCAGGAGCTGGATGTGCATATCGCGACCTATACCCGCGAGGTTGAGCGCCAGAGCGAGCAGAGTGCAGCCTGCCAGCGGTTACAGACGATCCCGGGTTATGGGCCGATCGTGGCGAGCGTCTTTCATAGTCAAATCGGCAATGGAGAAGCCTACCGTCGCGGGCGGGATGCATCCGCATCGCTGGGATTGGTGCCACGACAGCACAGCAGTGGCGGGAAGGACACATTGTTGGGCATCAGCAAGCGGGGGGATCGCTACCTGCGTAGTTTGCTGGTACACGGGGCCCGTGCGGTGGTGAGTCGAGCCGAGAAAAAGGAGGACCGGCTGAGTCTTTGGATCAACAAAGTCCGGACAAAACGGGGCTTTAACAAAGCCACAGTGGCCCTGGCCAATAAGATGGCGCGCATGGGTTGGGCGGTATTGGCCCACAAAACGGTGTATCAAGCGGCGTAAGTCTGTGCTGCGAGTAAAGAGCAACAGGAGGTAACCTGCCAACGATTGCGAAGATTTAGTCACCCGTGATGACACCACAGGTCAGACCGGCGTATCGAAAACCTGCAAAACCCAACGGCTCAACCAAAGCCGATAGGTTGATTAGGATGATACGCGCGTACTTCATCGAGGCCAGAGGACACAACATTCCTCATCAACAGGCCGGATATATGAGAGCAATCCTGTCCCTGTCGCCGCCAACACTAAATCTTGCAAATCGGGAGGAGACCATATATGGGTTAGCCCGCAGGGCGTAACCCAACATTGCGGCCATTTGTTGGGTTACGCCGTGCTAACCCGACCTACCCATGTACCCACTCGATTCCAGTCTCCAAATTTCCATCGTCGTATAACTCAAGCCACCGATAACCCGGCGGCTTGTCGTCCAAGGCGAAATCTTCACTCAGCGGTTTAAATTGTACACAGGTCGACGGCGATGCGAGCAGTCGCAAGCCTCGTTCGCTCCGGTCATATTCCTGATGCACGTGTCCCCACAAGACCCCTCGCGCCTGGGGATGCGCCTCGAGAATCGTAAAGAGTTGCTCGCCATTGTCTAGGCCCATGCGATCCATCCAGGGACTACCAATTGGTGTCGGTTGATGATGTAGGCACACGAGAGCGAACTTATCCTGCCCGGCTTGCAGCCGTCGATCTAGAAACTCCAGTTCAGATTCTATCAGGTGCCCGCCGGAATGTTCGCGGACCACGGAGTTTAGTAGAATGATCTGCCAACGATTTAGTATGAATTGCCGAGAGCAGGAAATTTGATCAGCTTGCAAATATGTCCGCAGCATTTTTACATCGTCGTGATTTCCCGCAAGACATGCCACCGGTAACTGCAAGTTTAAAAAATATTCATAAAGCCGTGCGTATGTAACCGCGGATCCATCGTGACTAAGATCACCGGTGGCCAGCACATAGTCGGCATCAGCATGGGTATCGTTGATGTGATCAATCACCGACCGCAGCGATCGGTCAGTATCGATACCATTTAATGTTTGCCCGGCATCCGCGCTCAAATGGCTGTCAGTAATTTGCAGCAGACGGATAGGATTATTTTTGTGAAATGCCATGAACCGATTCTCACAGACTATTGTATAGTGTGCGAGGATATTTCATAAAATTCTATGAAACCTCTGATTTGTTGGTGCAATGCGAATAAATAAGAGATTCCTTACGTGTCCAACAAGACTATTCAAGTAACCGATCAGCTCTACGAATACCTTTTGTCCGTATCCCTGCGGGAGCCGGATATTTTACGCCGGTTACGGGAGGAGACCGCGACTATACCCATGTCACAGATGCAAATCGCCCCGGAACAAGGT
>JAZFSS010000036.1:0-6526 GCA_036446275.1 Gammaproteobacteria bacterium
TAACTTAATGGTAAAACCATGAGCGTAGCGAAGAACAATATGGCTAGTAGTAGCAAGGCGTCGTAGAACATGGCCGCCAGGCGCCGAGCCAACTTGGCTGGTGTTCCAGTGCTTACCTCGTCTCGGGTTTTTGTCATGACGACATTTTTAAAATCGTGTGTTGAAATTAGCCTACAGGTGTCGACTGGAAGGGATGGCGCTCCCTAGGGGATTCGAACCCCTGTTACCGGCGTGAGAGGCCAGCGTCCTAAACCACTAGACGAAGGGAGCGGGGCCGTGCCATAGGATCTGCACGAAGCGGAGGGGAATGGTATCATACGAGTGGCCTTAATTTGTACAAAATAGCAGCCTGTCCCGCTGAGGTGTTCGTCGCCAGAGGAAGTGGTATTGAGGGGGGTTTTTCGATCGATTGAGGCAAATGGCCGAAGTAATTCAGCTAAATCGATCGAAAAACCTCGCCAAGACATACTTTTCCACGCTACGGCAGCCCTAATAAGCAGGTGGGCTGCCCTATTCCGGTGCTGCTGCGGGTATGTCTAATCCAAATCTGTCTGTGCCCACAATAATAACGCGTTCTGAACACAACCTGTCGCGGGCCAATATCAGTCCTAACGCTCTGAAGGTTCTGTATCGTTTGAAAAACGCCGGATATCAGGCATGCCTGGTTGGTGGTGGTGTGCGTGATCTGTTGCTGGGAAGGGAACCCAAGGACTTTGACGTAGGCACTAGCGCCCGGCCGGAAGAGGTGCGCCAGTTGTTCCGCAATTGCCGCCTTATCGGCCGGCGGTTTCGGCTCGCCCATATTCTATTTGGCCGGGAAATTGTCGAAGTGGCCACGTTTCGCGCACGGCATGATGGTGAAGTTGACCATGAGTCCGGTGATCGTAGTTTTCAAAACGGCCGGTTGGTTCGTGACAATGTATACGGCGCCATAGAGGAAGACGCCTGGCGGCGTGATTTCACTATGAATGCCTTGTACTACGACATCGAAAATTTCTCTGTACTGGACTATGTGCAGGGAATGAAGGATTTGAAGGGCGGCACCATTCGGCTGATCGGGGACCCGGAGAATCGCTTTCGTGAGGACCCGGTGCGCTTATTACGAGCGGTACGTTTTTCTGCCAAGTTGGGTTTTCGTATTCATAAAGATACGGAGATTTTTATTGGGCAGCTAGGCTATTTGTTGCAGGATATTCCGGGATCACGGCTCTACGAAGAGGTTTTGAAGCTATTTCTTTTGGGCACGGCGCTGTCTACTTTTGAGTTGTTACGGCACTACGGGTTATTCCAATACTTGTTTCCGCTTACGGAAGCCAGTTTATCCGAACAATCTGGTGACTTTCCCCTGACCCTGGTGACTCGTGCAATGGCAAATACCGATGAGCGGGTGAATATGGGCAAGTCCGTAACACCGGCGTTTCTGTTTGCCGCGCTTTTATGGGAGCCCATGCGGAGGCGTGCCGAAGATCTTGTAGCTAATGGCCTTTCAATGGCTCAGGCGGTTCACACTGCAGGTGGTGAGGTTGTCAGGCGGCAATCCAAAAATATTTCCGTTCCGAAGCGATTTAGTTTACCCATGCGCGAGATATGGGGCTTGCAAGCCCGCTTAGAGCGAAACTCAGGCAAGCGTGCTCTGAATTTGTTGAACCATCCGCGATTTCGGGCAGCCTATGATTTTTTGTTATTGCGCGGTGAAACCGGCGAGGTCCCTACTGAGCTGGGTGAATGGTGGACCAAGTTTCAACAAGCCAGTGCCAGTGAGCAGAAAAGCATGGTCGCCACGGACGGTCCTCGTAAACGTCGCCGAGGTCGCGCGAGGCGTCCCAGTATCCAGACCCCGTGAATGCGTCACGCGCTTACATAGGTCTCGGCAGTAACCTAAACAATCCGAGGCAGCAAATCCTGCAGGCGTTTACTGCCCTGGATGCACTGCCTGGTTGCCGGTTGGAAGCTTATTCAACGTTATACCAAAGCAAACCTATGGGACCTGCGCAGCAGCCTGATTACGTCAATGCGGTCGCTGCCCTGGAAACACTATGCCAGCCACTGGAATTGCTGGAGCAGCTGCAAGAAATTGAACGCGGGCAAGGGCGTTTACGTAGTGACGAACGTTGGGCTCCGCGAACCTTGGACCTGGATTTGTTGCTATATGATGAGCTACAGATGGATACAGAGGCCCTGGTCATTCCCCATCCAGGGCTGCACCAGCGGGCATTTGTTCTGTATCCTCTTGCTGAGATCGCTCCAGATTTGAACGTTCCTGCATTGGGATCTTTACAGAACTTGATGGAAGGTTGCCCTGTCGGAAACCTGCGGAAATTGGAAGAAAGGTAATGAATAACAGCAATTATCATGGCCACATTGTTGTGGAGGGTCCTATCGGTGTAGGTAAAACCAGTCTTGCTCAACGCCTGGCTAGTAGTTTAGGCAGTGAGTTGGTGTTGGAACGAGCCGACCAGAATCCGTTTCTGGAGCGTTTCTATCAAGACCAGAGAAGCTCAGCTTTGCCAACCCAATTGTTTTTTTTATTTCAGCGCGCACGGCAACTGAAGGCATTGCGCCAGGGTGATATGTTTCAGCCGGTGCGTGTCACTGACTTTCTAATGGAGAAGGACCGCTTATTTGCGCGCCTTACCCTGGATAATGACGAGTACCAGCTGTATGAGCAGATATACGAACAGTTGACCGTGGATGTGCCGGTTCCGGATCTGGTGATCTATTTACAGGCCCCGGTGGATGTTTTGCGCGCAAGAATCGCAAATCGTGGGGTCCCTTATGAGCAGTACATGGACTCCAATTATTTGAGGCGGTTAACAGATGCCTACGCACAATTCTTTCATCAATACGATATAGCGCCGCTGTTGATTGTGAATGCCGCGGAAATTGATTTAGTGGATAATGAGCAGGACTATGAGACGTTGTACCGTCAGGTCGAAAACATTAAAAGTGGCCGGCACTATTTCAATCCTTTGCCGGAACCTTTCTGAAACGAATACCGGGTTTGGCCGCCAAGTTTCTGTTATCTATTTCTTCTGGCTATAAAGAAAGGTCTATTTTCAATGCCCTCCAAGCAAGCAACAAGCCATAAGCCGGTGACCGTGGGCACGTTGACTCGCATGAAGCAGGACGGCGAAAAAATCGCTTGCCTGACTTGTTATGACGCTAGTTTCGCCCAGCTGCTGGAAGACGCTGGTGTAGATGTATTGTTGGTGGGAGATTCTCTTGGGATGGTGCTTCAAGGGCACGATACCACCCTGCCGGTTGCGGTTGCTGATATGATCTACCATGCTGCTTGCGTATCCCGCCGCGCTACGCGTGCCCTCCGGGTGGTGGACCTTCCCTTTATGAGTTATTCATCCCGGGATCAGGCATTAGACAATAGCGCGCGTCTCATGAGGGAGGGTGGCGCCCAGATGGTGAAACCGGAAGGCGGTGCCGTCATCGTGGATACCGTGAGGTATTTGACTAAGTATGGAGTCCCCGTTTGCGGGCACTTGGGACTGCTGCCTCAGTCGGTACATAAGCTAGGTGGGTACCGTGTGCAAGGCAGGGATAAGGCGACGGCGGATGCGATTCTCCAGGACGCCAAGGCATTGGAGCAGGCTGGAGCTTCTATGTTGGTGTTGGAGTGTATACCTTCGGAATTAGCGCAGAAAATTACCAAAACACTGGTTATACCCACGATTGGCATTGGTGCCGGTCCACACTGCGACGGTCAGGTGTTGGTTCTTTACGATATGCTAGGCGTTACGCCAGGCAAGCGCCTCAAATTCAGCAAGGATTTTTTGGCCGGTGCCGGTAGCGTTGTGGATGCCGTGAGGGCCTATGTAGATGCAGTCAAGTCCGGTACCTTTCCAAGCGCAGAACATGAGATGTGATTTCTATTTCGATAATTATGAACCGCCAAGAGCGCCAAGAAACATTTTGATTGAACCGCCAAGGACGCCTAAAGCGCCTACTGTTGGCGCCAAGAAAAGAATTTTCGGCGGCCTACGGCCATAAAAATAAAATCCGAAAAGATTTATAGGGCGTGCCATACACGTCGCCCAATAACTTTTTATTCTTCCAGTCCCGGCCTGGAGCTAGGGCATGCATATCCAATGGAAGGTTTGTTTTCGCGGCCAAAGGCCGCGCAATGATTTTTTCTTGGCGGTTCAATCTCTTGGCGTCCTTGGCGGTTTATTATTGTTTTAGTTCGTTATCAACACGCTAACATGCAAATTGTTACTCATAATTCCGAACTGCGGAGCATCATTAACCGCTGGCGCCGGCAAGGGGATCGGATCGCCTTTGTGCCGACCATGGGTAACTTGCACCAAGGGCACCTGGCCCTTGTAGAGCGAGCCCGCACGGAAGCAGATCGTGTTGTGGCCAGCATTTTTGTTAATCCGCTGCAATTTGGGCCCGATGAAGACTTTGGCGCTTACCCTCGAACCTTTGAGGCAGACCGGTTGGCGTTAGAGGAAGCTGACGCCGATCTTTTATATGCGCCCGGCAACAGCGAAATCTATCCCCACGGAGAAGGCGTCGTTACGCAAGTAATAGTGCCTGAAATTAGCGATATTCTTTGCGGTTCCATCCGCCCTGGTCATTTTGTTGGTGTGACTACCGTGGTTGCAAAACTGTTTCATCTGGTGCAGCCGGACTTGGCGGTTTTTGGTAAGAAAGACTACCAGCAACTGATAGTCATTCGGCGCATGGTAGCGGACCTTAATGAACCAGTGGAGATTATTGGAGTCGATACTTTTCGTGAATCAGACGGACTGGCCATGAGTTCCCGTAATAGCTACCTGTCCCGGGAAGAAAGATCGCTGGCACCGGTTCTATTCAGGAGCCTGCAGCAGTTAGCGGAACGCGTGCAGGCAGGCAGCCGGGACTATGGGCAACTGGAGTCTGCAGCCCTGGATCAAATCACTGGGGCGGGTTTGCGCCCCGATTATGTGAGCATACGGCGCGCTCGGGATTTGGCAGCGCCTCATGACCAAGATCGACAATTAGTGGCCCTGGCCGCGGTTTGGCTAGGCGCCACCAGACTAATAGATAACATAGAAATATCATATAGTTAGCTACACTAGTAACCATATTTATAGGACGCTTGTAATTGCGGTAAAGGGCTGGATCGGGGATAATTTCAGTCCGCGTGCGGTCTAGATATCATATAGGTTATATAGGAATCGATACCATTGTGCAGTTGACCCTACTCAAAGCCAAATTACACCATGCCCGAGTCACTCACGCGGAATTGGAGTACGAGGGTTCCTGCGCGATCGATGGCGTGCTGCTGGACACAGCTGGAATCCGGGAATACGAGCAGATCCACATTTATAACTTGGATAACGGGGAGCGGTTTTCCACCTACGCGATACGTGCCGAAGACCATTCGGGAATAATCTCGGTGAATGGTGCCGCTGCGCACAAAGCAGAGCCAGGCCATAAGGTCATCATTTGCAGCTATGCCATGTTGACGCAGCAAGAAGCGATCGCGTTCAAGCCCACCTTAGTGTATTTGGATCAACACAACCGTATCACTCGCTGTCGCAATTCAATTCCTGTACAAGTTGCCTGATCGGCTTGTCGCAGTCGGCACCCGTAAAACCGTCGGGCATAAAGGGACCACTCCCGCAAACAAAAATAGATTCGATGCGCCTATAGTGGGCATACACGCCTGATCCCGACTGTTAGTGAAGTAACCGCTGGAACTCGCCCCAAGGAGTTGAAAGGATGACCCTCGCTGCTGACCTGGAACAAAATCCACCGGACAAGCCGTCCCGTTCCCAATATGGGTTCAGCATTATACCGTCCTCCAAAAGGATAACCGCGGTTTTCAAAGGGGAGACTATTGCAGATAGCACCCATGCTATCGTGCTGAGTGAAACCCGCTTGCCCCCGGTGTACTACTTTCCACGGAATGATGTGCGCATGGATCTGCTAAAACGTACCAGTCACCGTACTCATTGTCCCTTTAAAGGTAATGCTACCTATTGGACTGTTGGCGTGGGAGAACAGGTCGTGGAGAACGCGGTGTGGAGTTACGAGCATCCCACTCAAGATGCCGAGGGGATCAAGGAATACCTGGCCATCACCTGGAGTAGCATGGATGCCTGGTACGAAGATGGCGAGCGTATCTATGAACAAACCATCGATTCGTCAGTCTACAATGTTAACCCCTTTACCGGATGGTTGATCAATGATGCTTGGCGTACCAATTCTTCGCAGGAATTAGTGGGGGAGTTTGCCGAGGTAATGGTACAAAACGGCGTGCCATTGGACCGATTTCGACTTTTGATTCGGACGTTGCATCCGCAGTTATTTGCCATGGCGTATACGTGGTTAGCGGATACCCAGGAAGTGGAAAAAATCCGTCTCTCTCATGAAGTGTTGGAGAAGCGGGAATACCTGGAAAGCCCTTTTGCACCTATATTGGAGGGTGCCGGCGGCGTCAGGCGCAAATTGGAGGGACCCAACCCACTGCTGGATTATCCGATCCTTAAGGATCTGCATGAGGAGGGTTATACGGATTATGTTG
>JAZFSS010000037.1:0-3148 GCA_036446275.1 Gammaproteobacteria bacterium
CTGGAGTAGTTGATGGCTAAGAAAATTGAAACCTTTATTAAATTGCAGGTCCCAGCCGGACAGGCAAATCCAAGCCCGCCGGTCGGTCCGGCCCTTGGGCAGCATGGCGTCAATATCATGGAGTTCTGTAAGACGTTTAACTCCCAGACACAAAGTATGGAACAAGGAATGCCGGTGCCGGTGGTAATCACGGTCTACGCCGATCGCAGCATTAGTTTTATCACCAAAACACCTCCTGCGGCCGTATTGCTGCGTAAAGCGGCTGGTGTCCCGAAAGGAAGCAGTACGCCGAACAGCGATAAAGTGGGCAAGGTTACTCGTGCCCAACTGGAAGATATCGCCAAGGCAAAAGAGCCGGATCTTACAGCGGCAGATCTCGATGCTGCGGTGCGCACCATTGCGGGAAGCGCGCGCAGCATGGGATTGGAAGTGGAGGGGGTATAAGACATGGCGAAAACTTCCAAACGCATGCGGGCCATTAAGGAAAAGATTGAACCGGGGAAAAATTATGAGATAGGTGAGGCGTTGAATATCCTCAAGGAGAGCAGTTCCGTTAAATTCACGGAGTCGGTGGATGTGAGTATCAATTTGGGTGTAGATCCGCGTAAGTCGGATCAAGTGGTGCGAGGCTCTACTATACTTCCTAATGGAACCGGGAAGACCGTTCGGGTTGCCGTATTCGCCCAGGGTGCTAATGCGGATGTCGCCAAAGAGGCAGGCGCCGATGTAGTTGGCTTTGACGATTTAGTGAAATCCATCAAAGGTGGCAATCTTGATTTTGACGTGGTAATCGCGTCCCCTGATGCCATGAGCGTGGTCGGAAAATTGGGACAAATATTAGGTCCGCGGGGTCTGATGCCAAACCCGAAGGTGGGCACGGTTACTACAGACATCGCTACTGCGGTAAAGAACGCAAAGGCTGGGCAAGTGCGCTACCGGACCGATAAAGCAGGAATTATCCACTGCTCTATCGGCAAGACTGATTTTGAGCCTGGCGCACTAAGGGAGAACCTGCAAGCGTTGGTGGTGGACTTAAACAAGGCTAAACCCGCAGCGGCTAAGGGCATTTATATGACGAAGGTTACGGTGTCGACCACCATGGGGCCTGGGATACCGGTAGATCAGGCATCACTGGCTTAGGAGCAGATAACAGGGAACAGTAAGGGAACAGTAAATGTGTGCCGCAAGGCGGCACTCCTTCAAATAACTGTTATCTGAATTTAAAAGACTTTGGGTCGGCTGTCATTTTGCAAAATGTGACAGACGGCCGTCAAAGACCGCAGGTGCGGAACACGGCTTAATTGCCTGGCTGTCGTACCGGATTGAAATGCGCTAGCTGCTTTTGCGCGAGTAAAATCTGGTGCGGTGGTGGTGGCCTGCGCAGATGGTGTAGCCCGAACGGGATTCTTCTTGTTCTCGGTCGCCATGGGTGGGGTATCAGATTGCCTGGTGCCTTGTTTGGTAATCAAGGTAGGTGTTGCGGGTCGTGCTGTAATCCACCTTAGGAGAAAACGATGGCACTTAGTCTCGCAGAGAAAAAGGTTGTTGTCGCCGAAGTAGCGGAAGTGGCTGGTACAGCACATTCGGCGGTGGCCGCAGCATACCGCGGACTGACGGTAACGGAGATTGATGACCTGCGCGTAAAAGCTCGCGCGGCTAATGTCTATCTTCGAGTCGTCAAAAACACCTTGGCACGCAGGGCCCTGGAAGGTACCGAGTTCGAATGTATGAATGAGGGGCTTAGTGGGCCATTGTTGCTCGCTTTTTCCCGCGAAGACCTAGGTTCCGCGGCCCGGGTTCTACGGGATTTCGCGAAGACAAATAACAAGCTGGTTATTAAGCTGGCTGTGGTGGGTGGGCAATTATTACCCAGCAGCGATATCGGCCGTCTCGCCGACTTGCCGACTCGTGATGAGGCTATCAGCTTGCTGATGGCGGTGATGAAGGCTCCGGTAGAGAAATTGGCTCGTACGTTGAATGAAGTCCCCGGCAAGTTGGTTCGCACAGTAGCGGCGGTCCGGGACAAACAACAGGCGGCTTGAAACCCATTCAGAAAAGTAATCACCCGTAGAGTTCACGGGCATCCGAAATAGGAGTTTGCAACGCCTGTACCAGTGGCGGAACCCACTCCTGCCCCAGAGCCCGAGCCCCAACCTGCGCCAGCTATAGCACCAGAAGTCGCGCCGGTTGCCCCTCCTGAACCCCAGCTCACGATGGAGCAAATTCAGGCTAACTACCAGGAATCGCGTACTGCCCACGAGGCAACGATTGCCAAAGAGCACTATGCGTGGACTGAAGATCAGGTGCGGAGACTAGACGAGGGCGACACCACAGTAATTGCTGAGTTTGGAGCCCGAGTTTATACAGATGCTGTGACTGGAGCGATGGCCCAAATGCTCTCACACCTTCCCGAGATGATTGGGAATGTGCTGGAGGCGAGAGGGCAAGGAGAAGCGTCGGAGAAGCAATTCTATGCGGCGAACCCGCATATTGACCCTGACGCGCATGGTGAGACTGTGAAGAATATGGCGGCATCTTACCGCCAGATGAACCCACAGGCAACGCAAGAGCAAGCGATTCAAGAGATCGGCGCGATGGTTACTGTTGCGCTGAGGCTCCCGCAAGATGCTGCTCCTGTTGCGCCCGTCCCGCCAACCCCTCCGCCCGTTCCTGCTTTCCAACCGGCAGGCGCCGGGGGGAATGCCTCGGCAATCCCAACTGCACAAACCGCGATTGAGACGTTCAATGAGGAATTTGACGTGGATGATCTCGATCTTGGATAACTTAAGGAATGAACGATGAGTGCTGTAGCTGGCTTAAGGGGAACAGGCGATTGGGGCACGGACGAACGCCCCAAGAATTTCCGAGAGATGATCCTCTTTCGGAATCCAACAGGAACTGCGCCGATCTTTGCGCTCATGGCGCGAGTGCAGAAGGAAAGCGTGAACGACCCGGAGTTCTCATGGTGGGATGAGCCGAATGATATCATCCGCCTCCAAACGTCCGGCTCGATCAACTCAACCGCGACGACCGTCGTGGTCGATAGCTCCGATCCGAGTGCAAGCTCGCCAGGGAATCGGTGGGGCCTTGCAACGCACCTTGTTGCGGGGGATCTCCTTCTCGTAGAGCCGACGAGCGACAATGCCAC
>JAZFSS010000038.1:0-6872 GCA_036446275.1 Gammaproteobacteria bacterium
AAAGGCTTTGGCCGCATTTACCGCATCCTGGCCGGTCATGCTGTCCACGACAAACAGGGTTTCCACCGGCTGTACCGCGCTATGCAGACGCTGGATCTCATCCATCATATCGGCATCGATATGCAGACGTCCGGCGGTATCGACGATTACCACATCAAGGAATTGCTTGCGGGCATGTTCCACAGCTTGCTGCGCTATTTGCACAGGGTCCTGCCCAACCTCACTAGGGAAGAATTCAGCTTCGACTTGGTCCGCTAAGGTATGTAACTGGTCAATCGCCGCGGGCCGGTAGACATCGCAGCTTGCCAGCAGCACTTTTTTTTGTTTTCGTTCCCTCAGCCATTGAGAAAGTTTGGCGGCGCTGGTGGTCTTGCCGGATCCCTGCAATCCCGCCATCAATACCACCGCGGGCGGCTGGGTACTGAGGTTCAACTCGGCACAGGTTTCCCCCATTAACGTAACCAACTCATCATGCACGACCCTTACGAGGGCCTGGCCCGGCGTGAGACTCTGCAAGACCTCCTGTCCAACGGCCCTGGCGCGCACCCTTTCGATGAAGTCCTGAACCACGGAAAGCGCCACATCACCTTCCAGCAAGGCAACTCGCACTTCACGTAGTGCTTCTTTGATGTTGTCTTCTGTCAGGCGCCCCTGTCCTCGCAGGCGTGCCAGAGAGTTCGTCAAACGTTCAGTGAGATTTTCAAACATACCTGTAGTCACTCGGCCATCAGCGGACAATCAGAACATGGCAGTCCGCAACTAACCAATATATTTAGGGAACCTCTGATGTGTCAACAACCATCATTCCCCGCGAGGCGCGGGTCCTACGATGGTGGGGTAGGACCGGCCCCCGGCCGGGAAGGTTTGAGGTGCAAGCGGGAATCTAGAAAAATCAACCGTATGGATTCCGGCATTCGCCGGAATGACGGATCAATCAGAGATTCCTTCGCCAAAAAAGGCGCTCCAATTCGCACTAGAGATCCCAAATTACAACGGAATATCGTCGCCGCTACGTAATTGGTGGACCTGAAAATCCGGCAACAATTTTCGGCATTCCGCCATAATCTCTTGTTCGTCGCCTGGATTCAGGTGGGTGATAAAAATCCGCGGCCGATGGCGTAACTTTTGCAGATCTTCGGCCAACATACTTGGGCAATAGTGGTAGGACTTCTCCGTCAATTCCCTTTCCCGGTCCAAAAATGAACATTCCACCATTAAGGCATCCAAACGCAGGTGATCGTTAAGCGCTTTCCAAAAAGTATCGTTGGTGGTTGTATCGCCGCTGAAGGCAAAAACACCCGATGAGTCCTCAATTCGATATCCCGCCCCAGGTACGGCATGGTTTACGGCAATCATTTCAATCCGGCGTCCACTCAGCTCCATCACCTGGCCTGGCTGTATGATTTCAAAACGCAGAACTGGGGAATCCGCTGACGGTAACTTGCTGAAGTCCGGCCATATTATCCAGTTAAATACGTGCTCCTTAAGGGCCGCTATGGTCTCTTCACGCCCATATACCACCACCGGTTCGGTGAGGCGCCCAAACGCCGAATCCACCATCAGCGGCACGCCGCAAATGTGGTCAAGATGGGAGTGCGTAAGAAAGATATGCCGGGTCCGGGCCATTTCGTCCAGACTCAGATCGCCCAGGCCGGTGCCTGCGTCTATCAGGATATCCTCGTCCACCCGCACACAGGTGGTCCGCAGCTCGGTGCCTATACCTCCGCTGCACCCCATTACTCTTATTTTCATGAGTTGGTATCTACCGTGGGTTCTCACCGGGCGCCGGACGGGTATCATGCCATGGGTTGACGCCAAGGACTATCGTAATCTACTTCGGGTATTATTTGGCAACCCCCCAGAGGTTGTGGTTACCGGCCCCAGGGATCATCCTGAGGGCCTTCAAGCACGGGTACAGTTATGCCATGATGCCGGGAAGGTCCAGTTTTTTGGCTATTCAGTGCAACAGATGGTAATGAATACGCAGATACCCGGATTATTTGCCATTCTTTTGTACGTACTGGCCGGCGTTCTGTTGGTAAGGCGCCTGTTGCAGCGCGGTGGGCAACCGCAGCCCGGGAAGCGGGGGCCCATCGCCCTCGGTTTTGGAGGTGCCGCCTTACACGCCAGTGCGCTGTACCCGTTGCTGGTCACCACCGGGGGGCTCAATCTGGGCTTCTTTAACGCCTTCTCGTTTATCGCGGTACTCACAGTAACGTTGCTTTTGGTAGCTGCCGTTAGCCGTCCCGTGGAAAACCTTGGAATCGTTGTACTGCCGGTAGCAGCACTTTCTATCGCCATGATGTTCGCCTACCCGTCAGTACATGTAGTTGGCAGTGATGTCACTTGGCAAATCAAGCTGCATATCCTGCTCGCGATCACCGCATTCAGCCTGCTGGTGCTGGCCGCCGTTCAATCCATCATGCTTGCAGTGCAAGACTATCTGTTACGCGCCCATCGTCCTGGCGGCCTGGCCCAGGCACTGCCCCCCATGAAAACCATGGAGAGTCTGTTGTTCCAACTGATCGGCGCCGGGTTCATTTTGCTGAGTACCGCGCTCATCACGGGAATGCTGTTTCTGGAAGATATCTTTGCCCAACATCTGGTACACAAGACGGTGCTGGGCATCGCTGCCTGGCTGGTATTTGCAGTACTGTTATGGGGCCGGTGGCGGTTCGGTTGGCGCGGCCGTATAGCGATCCGATGGACCCTGGGAGGCTTTGTGTTCCTCTGGTTGGCCTACCTGGGCAGCAAACTGGTCCTGGAACTGGTCCTGAAACGCTGACCCCTGACATAACGACCCTAATACCCTAAAATCCTTTGCCTAAGAAATACCACGAGGCCATCCCTGCTTGAACGAAATTCCTATTAGTGTGCTGTTCGGCATACTGGTCGTACTGATCCTGCTATCTGCGTTCTTTTCAGGATCCGAAACAGGCCTTATGACCCTGGACCGCTATCGCCTGCGGCATCTGGCGCGCGCCAAGCACCCAGGTGCAATGCGCGCGGAGCGCCTGCTGGAAAAGCCTGACCGGATTATTGGGCTGATCCTGCTAGGCAATAATTTTGTCAATATTCTTGCTTCCGCCATCTCAACCATCATTGCGCTACGGCTGATGGGTCAGGCGGGCATTGCGGTCGCGACCGGGCTTCTCACTTTGGTGATCCTGATTTTTGCTGAGGTAGCCCCCAAAACTCTAGCGGCACTACACCCGGAACGGGTCGCCTTTCCGGCCGTCTACGTTTACCAACCCTTACTCAAACTGCTGTACCCGGTAGTGCGTCTGGTAAACGGGGCTGCTAACGGAGTCCTTAAACTACTTCGCATCCGACCGGAGGATTCTACCGGGCTAACCTTAAGCCGGGAGGAACTGCGTACGGTAGTAGCGGAAGCAGGCGCCATGATTCCCCGCCGGCACCAAAACATGTTGCTTAATCTCTTGGATCTGGAGCAAGCCACCGTAGAGGATATTATGGTGCCCCGTAACGAGATCGTAGGCGTCGACCTCAACGATTCAATCCAACAAATAGCAAATCAAATCACCCATAGCCAATACACACGACTGCCGGTCTTTGAAGACTCGATCGACAACGTAGTTGGTTTTATTCACGTGCGCCGAGTACTGCCAATGCTCATGCAAGGCAGCTTTAGTCACGAAGATTTGCGTAATATCCTCCGGGAACCACTATACATTGCGGAAGGCACCTCGCTGAATCGTCAGTTGCTGAACTTCCAACGCAAGCGCAGGCGAATCGGCCTGGTCGTAGATGAATATGGCGATATTCAGGGATTAGCCACGTTAGAGGATATTCTGGAAGAAATCGTGGGTGAATTTACTACTGACCCTGCCGAGAACATCAAGGATTTTGTTCCGCAACCAGACGGTAGCTACGTGGTGGACGGCAGCGCTAACGTGCGGGAACTCAATCGCGCATTAAGAATAGAACTCCCCACCAACGGGCCCAAGACTCTTAACGGGTTAATACTGGAATACTTGGAAACGATTCCTGAGCCAGGCACCAGCCTACTGCTTTCAGGTTATCCGGTTGAAATCGTTCAGGTCAAGGATAATGCGGTAAGGACCGTCCGCATGAACCCTGCCATGCGCATTAAACCGCCTGAAATCGAAGACGAATAAGCGGCGCCTCGGTGGGCCAGGGGTCAGAGCACAGTTTTTCCTAATATTCAAAGAGCAAGAGAGCTGGTTTGATGCAAGACAGCGCGAATATTGGGAATATTAGGAAAAACTGTGCTCTGACCCCATTTAAAAGACATCGATTACATCCGATAAACGTTGCACTGGCGTAACTGACAAGTTCTCTATGGCGGCCTTCGGAGCATTGGCCGCAGGGATTAGCGCCTGGGTAAAACCATGCTTAGCGGCTTCACGTAACCGTTCCTGGCCGTTGGGAACCGGACGAATTTCGCCCGCCAGCCCAACCTCCCCGAATACTACCAGATTATTCGGCAATGGGTGATCCCGAAAACTGGACAGAATCGCCAATAACACCGCTAGGTCCGCGGCTGTTTCGCCGACTTTAATGCCTCCCACTACATTAACAAACACGTCCTGGTCTGCCGCGGCGATCCCGCCATGGCGGTGTAGCACCGCCAATAACATGGATAGACGGTTTTTATCCAATCCCAAAGTTACATGACGGGGGTTCGCCATATGACTTTGATCCAGCAGCGCCTGAACCTCTACCAACAAGGGACGCGTACCTTCGCGGGTAACCATAATGACGCTACCGGACACCGGCTGTTCATGTCGGGATAAAAAGATCGCCGACGGGTTACTAACCTCACGCAAACCCTTACCTGTCATCGCGAACACGCCTATTTCGTTAACGGCGCCGAATCGGTTCTTTACCGCACGCACTACACGATAGCGGCTACCTAAATCGCCTTCGAAATACAGCACTGTATCCACCATATGCTCCAGTACCCGGGGTCCCGCCAGGGTCCCTTCCTTGGTGACATGCCCGACTAGAAACAGCGCGGTCCTGGTCTGCTTTGCGTACCTCACTAGCTGCGCGGCGCTTTCCCGCACTTGAGCAACCGATCCCGGAGCCGATTGCAACCAACCCGTGTAGAGAGTCTGAATGGAATCAATCACCATTACCTGGGGCTGCTCCCGACTCGCGGCGGCCAAAATATTTTCCACTGAGGTCTCCGCCAACACGCTCACCTGCTCACAGGCAAGACCCAAACGAACGCCGCGCAAACTTACTTGTTCCGGCGATTCCTCGCCCGTTACATACAGTGTAGAGAGACTTGGACTAAGTTCGGCCACCACCTGGAGCAACAGCGTGGACTTTCCGATACCTGGGTCTCCGCCAATCAGTACCACTGAACCAGCCACCAGGCCACCACCCAATACCCGGTCCACCTCTTTCAGGCCGATGGGTATGCGCGTCTCTTTACCCGACTCCACTTCAGACAGGCGTTGCACCAATACAGGGCTACCGGCGCCTGTAAAGCCGGCGAACCGGGCAACCTTGGAGGGCGTTGCCGCCACCGCTTCCGCCAAGGAATTCCATGCCCCACAATCGGGACATTGCCCCGACCACTTGGAGGCCTGGGCGCCACACTCGCGGCAGTTATAAACAAGCTTTTCTTTTGGCAATGGAAGCAACCGATGTCAGGTTAACAACATCTTAGCAGGGGTCAGAGCACAGTTTTTCATAATATTCCCAATATTCGCGTTGTCTTATATCAAACCAGTTCGATTGCTCTTTGAATATTAGGAAAAACTGTGCTCTGACCCCATTTATACTTCTATAACAATGCGGCCACACGCGCCTTGAGTTCCGGCAATACTTTTTTTCCAAACCATGGATTTTTTTTCAACCAATTCAGATTTCTGGGCGATGGATGGGGCAAAGGCAAGTATTTGGGGCCGTATTCCCGCCAGCATTGCACAGTCTCAGTTAAAGTAGGTTTTTGGTTTTGCAAATAAAATTTCTGAGCATAGCGCCCAATCAACAAAGTCAAACGGATACCGGACAATAGCGCTAACAGTTTGTCGTGCCACAAAGGCGCACATTCGGGACGCGGCGGCAAATCACCTGTCTTCCCCTTGCCGGGATAACAAAATCCAACGGGGATGATTGCGAAGCGTGATTCATCGTAAAAGGTATCGCGATCCACATGCATCCAGGCTCGCAGACGCTCTCCGCTAGGATCGTTCCATGGGATACCGGTGTTGTGCACCTTGGTTCCAGGGGCCTGGCCCACCACTAATATGCGGGCCTTAAGCTGCGCCCTTAGTACCGGATTTGGTTCGTGGGGCAGGTATTTTTCACAGGCCCGGCAAGCACGAACTTCCTTCAACAGCGCCGCTAGTTGCCCCGCCTTATTCATTGAGTCCCTGTCCTCATCAGCTGGATAGAACGATTACGATATGCGGCGATTAGATCGATAAATGCTTGAACCGCCAAGGGTGCCAAGAACGCCAAGAAAAACAAAATCTTTATTACAGTGTGGTAGGTCGGGTTAGTGAAGCGTAACCCGACATTTCATTGTTGGGTTACGGCCTACCGGCCTAACCCAACCTACTACTAACCCGACCTACCATTCACCCCGATCCCATCACGCTCCCGTATCGCCAGTCCATCCACTCAGCATACGTACATATATCTTTGCGGCTATTATACCTTGGCGTTCTTGGCGTCCTTGGCGGTTCAATCTTTCAACCGGTTGTTTGTTCCAGACACTGCTTATACAATTGCTCGTCCGCCGCGGAAAAACAGCACGCTATGATGTCGTCCAGCTGCGCACCATATTGTTGCATTACATCTACAGCGATGGCAGCCGCCTTATCCTTTGGATAACCATACACACCGGTACTGATAGCAGGGAAGGCAATGGA
>JAZFSS010000039.1:0-9968 GCA_036446275.1 Gammaproteobacteria bacterium
ATGCACGAACCCCGCAAAGCTGTGGCACTTATTTCCGGCGGTCTGGATTCAATGTTGGCTGCCAAGGTAATACTCGATCAGGGGGTCCAAGTAGAAGGCATTAATTTCTTTACCGGGTTTTGTGTAGAAGGACATACCCACGCTATTCGCAAAAAGGATCGTAGCCGCCCGAAACGCAATAACGCATTATGGGTAGCGGAACAACTTGGCATAAGACTGCATATCGTAGACGTCATCGAGGCATACAAAGAAGTTGTGATAAATCCGAAATATGGCTACGGCGCAAATTTGAATCCGTGCCTGGACTGTAAAATATTTATGGTACAAAAGGCGCTGGATTGGATGGAGGGAAACGGATTTGATTTCATTATTACCGGCGAAGTGGTAGGACAGCGCCCCATGTCACAACGCAAAGAAACCATGCCTGTAGTGGCTAGAGAGTCCGGTGCCGGCGAGCGGTTGTTGCGGCCCTTATGTGCAAAAAATCTTCCGCCCACCTTACCGGAACGTGAAGGCTGGGTGCAGCGGCAACAGCTGTTCGATTTCAGCGGACGCTCCAGAAAACCGCAGATGGCCTTGGCGGAGCAGTTTGGATTTACGGATTATGCTCAGCCTGCAGGCGGGTGCTGTTTTCTCACGGACAAGCAGTATTCCGTTAAGCTTTCTGATCTATGGAAGTCCCGCGGCGACCGGGAATACGAATTGGATGACATCATGCTGTTGAAAGTGGGTCGTCACCTTCGTCCGCGGCCCCATTTCAAATTAATAATCGGCCGGGAAGATGGTGAAAACCGTTTTCTGGAAGGCTATCGTAAACAGTTTATCCATTTAGAGAGTGTCAGCCACAAAGGCCCACTGGCTTTGTTGGACGGCAGCGCAGACGATGATGACCTGGCCCTTGCGGCCCGTATTACAGCCCGGTTTGGCCAAGGTCGCGATGCACAGCACGTGCAGGTGAAAATCACCGGGACGGATGGGCGCAACCAAGTGCTGGATGTAGCGCCACTGTCTTCCCATGCAATTCCCGATGCGTGGTATGTATGAGCTACAATGTGCTGGATGCACGACGTCTGCTATGTCCACTTCCGGTAATTCGTACTCAGGATGCCATCAAGGATCTGCAAGGTGGTGATCGTTTGGAAGTGGTTTGCACGGACCCGGGCGCGATTCACGATATTCCGACCTGGTGTCGTGTCAACGGCCATGAGGTATTGGAAACCCGTACCAGCGAAGACGAGATCGTAATCATCATAGAAGTGAGCGATACACCCTGAACAATAAAAATATGCATGTCCCTACCCGCAACCACGCTACTTCCAATGCCGCGGATGAACGCTACCTGGTAATACGACGTGTCACGCTGATCGGCGGTGTTGTGGATTTGTTATTGGGTGCTGTAAAGATATTAGTGGGATTGGCGGCATATTCTCAAGCATTAGTAGCCGACGGTATTCACTCACTGTCTGATTTTGCCACTGATGTGCTGGTAGTGTTTGCAGCCAAGCATGGTAGTCGTGGCGCCGATGAGGATCACCCCTACGGCCATGGTCGCGTTGAAACGGTTGCTACCGTTATTTTGGGAGTTACGCTGATCGCGGTAGGTGCCGGTGTTGCCTACGGCGCGCTTGATCGGTTGCTGCATATGGAAAAACTGCTGCACCCCGGAATTTGGGCGCTGATTATCGCGGCGGTTTCCGTGGTAGCCAAAGAATGGATATACCGGTACACGGTGCAGACCGCAAAGCGAATACATTCCAATATGCTGCTTGCCAATGCCTGGCACAGCCGGTCTGACGCGATCTCTTCCGTGGTGGTGATGGTCGGCGTAGGTGGCACTATTGCAGGCCTGCCGTATCTGGATGCGCTGGCCGCTACTGTGGTGGCGCTGATGATTGCCAAAATAGGTTGGGATCTGGGTTGGCATAGCCTGCTGGAATTAATCGATACCGCACTAGAAGCGGAACGGGTTATGGCCATTCGGCGTGCCATCGTCGAGGTGCCTGGAGTGCGGGCCATGCATCTGTTGCGCACCCGCTGCAGTGGCGGTGCAGCACTCGTGGATGTCCATATTCAAGTCCAGCCTACCCTGAGTGTCTCGGAGGGCCACCAGATCGGCGAAACGGTACGGGCCAAACTGATCGAAAATATCGATGAAGTTACCGATGTCACGGTCCATATTGATCCGGAGAACGATGAAGACAGCACGCTATGCGATCAATTGCCTGGCCGGCAGGAGATTTTGTCCCAGCTTTTCGGGCAGTGGCAGGGTCTGCTGGATACTCAGGACGCCGATAAAGTCACCCTGCACTACCTTAGCGGCAAGGTGGATGTGGATGTGGTATTGTCCCTGGACCTTGCTGCCGGGGACTGTCAAAAGGCTAGGAGCCTGTCCGCCGCGCTGGTGGATACCGCTAAAGACCTCGATGATATCGGCGAGGTAAAGGTGTACTTCCGTTAACGGTACGCACTGCCACGTAACATCCCCGCAATTTAATGCACTAATTTAGTGCATTTTTATGTCTAATGGCAAATCGGTAGCGCAGAAAATATTTTGTAAACAATAGCTTCCCGACTGGCATAGTTTCTGCACTGCGTTGGGTTTAGAGATCATAGGCCACCCCATTAACTAAAGGTGGTTGTGTTTCATTTTCTTTCGGAGGAGTAGTCATGTCGGCAACCAAGGCATTAAAAATGATGAAAGATAACGGGGCCAAGTTTGTTGACCTCCGTTTTACGGATAGCCGTGGTAAGGAACAACATGTTTCAGTACCCGCCTCCGTGGTGAATAGCGGTTTTTTTAAGGGCGGCAAGATGTTTGACGGCTCCTCCATCGCCGGCTGGAGGGGTATTAATGATTCCGACATGGTACTCATGCCGGATGCGGCCACCGCGGTAATGGACCCGTTCACCGATGAGCCAACCATGAATTTGCGCTGCGATATCCTGGCACCGGACACCATGAAGGGTTACGAGCGTGATCCGCGCTCACTGGCCAAGCGCGCTGAGGCATATCTGAAATCCACCAAGATTGCTGACACCGCTTATTTTGGGCCTGAGCCGGAGTTTTTTATTCTGGATGATGTGCGCTGGGGCGCCGATATGAGCGGCGCTTTTTATAAAGTGGATTCCGAAGAGGCATCCTGGAACTCCGAGCGTGTGTTCGAGGACGGCAACATCGGCCACCGTCCCGGCGTGAAAGGCGGATACTTTCCGGTGCCCCCGGTGGATTCACTACAAGATATTCGTTCTGCAATCTGCCTCGCGCTGGAGGAGATGGGTTTAACGGTTGAAGTACATCACCATGAGGTGGCGACTGCTGGCCAGAACGAAATCGGCACTAAGTTTGCCACACTGGTGCGCAAGGCAGACGAACTGCAGATCTTGAAGTACGTGGTTATGAATGTGGCCCATGCCTATGGTAAAACCGCCACCTTCATGCCGAAGCCGTTGGTCGGTGATAACGGTAATGGCATGCATGTACACCAGTCCCTGTTCAAAGCAGGCAAGAATATTTTCTCCGGCAACAAATACGGTGGTCTTTCAGAGCAGGCCTTGTATTATATTGGCGGCATCTTCAAGCACGCCCGCGCCTTGAATGCCTTTACCAACGCCAGCACTAATAGCTACAAGCGTTTGGTGCCGGGCTTCGAAGCGCCGGTATTGTTGGCCTACTCGGCCCGCAACCGTTCAGCGTCGGTGCGTATTCCTCACGAGGCAAATCCGCAAGGACGCCGTATCGAAGTGCGCTTCCCGGATGCCTGCGGTAATCCATACTTCACCTTCACGGCAATGATGATGGCGGGGCTCGATGGCATCAAAAAGAAGATTCACCCCGGTGACGCCATGGATAAGGACTTATATGATCTGCCGCCGGAAGAGGAAAGAAAGATTGCAACGGTATGTCATTCGCTTGATCAAGCCCTGGACGCCATGGATAAGGACCGTGACTTCCTTACCACAGGCGGTGTGTTCACCGACGACAGTATTGATGCTTACATCGATTTAAAGATGGAAGAGGTACAACTCTTGCGCATGACTACCCATCCGCTGGAATTTGATCTCTACTACAGCCTGTAAAATCAACTAATCCGTATTCGTTTAAAACGCCCCCTAGGGGGCGTTTTTTTTGGTGAAGTAAGTGACAGTAATATTGGTTTTCTGAATCTTTGAATTGGTTCACGGATTATAGGCAAGCTACTGGTGTAGAATCATGGGAATAGCTGGCTCGTGCAGGGTCTGGATGGCGCCGACAAATTCTTAAGCCCGATTGTTAACGTGGCATTAGATGGCATCCGGCCCTAGCTTGGGTTGAAAAGTATTTATCAGGGTGATTGCATGGGTATCAGGGGATTGTTTGAGGCCGGGAAATATTGCTACTGTACGGGTAGTGGCCGCAAGGGCTGGGCATCGTTAACCATCCGACCTGAGTCATCGGGCAGGTGTTGAAAGGCGGATTCATGGCCAAGTTGTTTGCGTTGTTGTTTTTGATCGTCTCCTTTGCTGCGGTGGCGGAAGTGTACCGTTCGGTGGGTGCGGACGGCAGTGTTACCTATAGCGACACACCGGGGCCAAGTTCGGAGAAGATAAAATTGCCCCAGGTGATGATCTATAGTCCGCCTCCGCTACCCCAGCGCAAGGAGGAAGTGAAGCCCCCGGAAGAGCCGCTACCGTATCAACAGATATCAATCGTGGAGCCACAGCCCGACGAAACCATTTGGGATAACCAAGGCATCATCGAGCTAGTGGTGGCGCTGAAACCAGATTTAAAAGTTTCCCTAGGGCATCGCATTTTGGTGACTATCGGTGGCGTACCCCACGGCGAGCCGCGGGCGACCACAACGATCCATATTGCTGATCTGGACCGGGGCACCCATAAACTCGGTGCACAGGTCGTGGATGTAAAGGGCAAGGTGCTGATCACCGCGCGGTCCGTCACCGTCCACCTTCATAGGCAGTCCATCTTTTTCCCCACCCGCCAATCCCCTCCGCAGCCATCGCCTTTCGTGGCCCCCTAAGCGGGGACCGCTACTCCCAGGGTGTGACCCATTCTTGGGCCCTGAATGCACTATAATAGTGCGTAACGGGGCGCTTGTGCTGGAAACCGGGTCTATTTTTCCTTAAAGGGCTTTTCATGCTTACCCCTGCAAGCCACTACCTATTTGTTTTTAATGATAATTATTAAACAACGATCTTTTTTATAAAGCGCCCTAATCTTGGTTTGGATATTGCACTGGGTATCTACATGGTGGTACGTCACTTGAACGCAGCGGCCCTGGGAGAGCGAATCCTGGGCAATTTGACCACCTCAATCCTGGTCTTCGACGAGGCGTTGCGTCTGACCTACATCAATCCGGCGGCGGAAGAGCTGTTTGCCGTTAGTTCCCGGCAGGTGATGGGGTTTGAGCTCCAGGAACTGGTCGTTAATGGGGATGGCTTACTGGCCCGGGTGCGGGAGGCAGTAGATAGTAGTCGACCGTTGACGGTGCGTGAACTTCAGTTGCAGACCACCGCGGGCCAAGAACTCACCGTGGACTGTACGGTTACACCCTTGCCTGTTGCAAGGGAAGCCACGGAAGTATTGGTGGAGATGCTACAGCTGGATCGCCACCTTCGCATCAACCGGGAGGAAAACCTGCTGGCACAACATCAGGCGGCCCATGACTTGGTGCGCCGTCTTGCTCACGAGATCAAAAATCCTCTTGGTGGTTTGCGCGGTGCGGCACAACTTTTAGAGCGGGAATTGAGCGAGGAAGGTCTCAAGGAGTACACAGGTATCATCATTGGAGAGGCCGATCGTTTGCGAGGTTTAGTCGATCGTTTGCTAGGGCCGAACCAACTACCCCGCAAGAGTAGAACCAATGTCCATAAGGTATTGGAGCATGTATGCAACCTGATTAGTGTAGATGAAGCGGCGGAGGTGCGCATTATCAGGGACTACGACCCAAGCGTTCCCGACTTAATGGCGGATTCCGACATGCTGATTCAGGCGGTGCTAAATGTCGTGCGTAATGCGGTGCAGGCAATGGGGGCCAGAGGAGAGCTGACGCTACGGACTCGTGTGGTACGCCAGATTACTATTGGAAACCAGCGCCACAAACTGGTGTTACAGCTGGATATTTTGGATAACGGCCCAGGTATTCAGCCGGAAATGCTGGCAACAATTTTTTATCCCATGGTAACGGGGCGTGACGAAGGCACGGGTCTTGGGCTATCCATTGCACAGTCTTTGGTGCATAGGCATGGTGGCTTGATCGAGTGTGCCAGCAGACCGGGACAGACCGTTTTTTCAATCTTTTTGCCGTTGGAGCTAGCGGATGAGTAAGCCACCGGAGTTATGGGTGATCGACGACGATCGATCCATTCGCTGGGTGCTGGAGAAGGCATTTGAAAAAGCCGGCATTGCCGTGGTCACTTTTTCAGATGGTACAGAAGTGCTGGATAAGCTGGCGCAGTGTCAGCCGGATGTGCTGATCAGTGATATTCGTATGCCTGGTATAGATGGGCTGGAGCTACTGCAGCAGATACAGGATCAATATCCGGATCTACCCGTTATTATTATGACTGCACATTCCGATATGGATAGCGCGCTTTCCGCCTACCGCGGTGGTGCGTTCGAGTATTTACCCAAGCCTTTTGATGTGGATGACGCAGTGATGTTAGCGCGTCGAGCGATTACACATCGTCACCGTCAACAGCCGGCCAAAACTCTTGAACAACCGGGGTCAGTGCCAGAGATTGTAGGTGCGGCGCCGGCCATGCAGAAAGTATTTCGTGCCATCGGACGATTATCTCACTCCAACGTTTCTGTGTTGATCAGCGGTGAATCCGGCACCGGCAAGGAATTAGTGGCCCGCGCGCTGCACCGACATAGCCCGAGGGCTAAGGGTCCATTCGTGGCCCTGAATATGGCGGCGATTCCCCGTGATTTATTGGAGTCTGAATTATTCGGTCATGAAAAAGGCGCATTTACAGGGGCCCAAAGCCGTCGTATTGGCCGTTTTGAGCAAGCCGATGGCGGGTCTTTGCTGCTAGACGAAATCGGCGATATGCCGGCGGAATTACAAACCCGATTGCTGCGCGTGCTTGCCGACGGCGAGTTCTATAGGGTAGGCGCCCATGCCTCAACCAAGGTTGATGTGCGAATTATTGCCGCTACTCATCAGGACTTAGAAAGCAGAGTTCATGATGGGACATTCCGTGAAGATTTGTTTCACAGAATCAACGTGATACGAATCCACGTTCCGTCACTGCGAGAGCGGAGAGAAGATATTCCTGTGTTGTTGCGCCATTTTCTGGCACAAGCCGCTCGGGAACTTAGTGTAGAACCTAAGGTGTTGGTTCATGAAACGGAGCAAAAATTATGTCAACTGGCCTGGCCTGGCAACGTTCGTCAGTTGGAAAACCTTTGTCGATGGTTAACAGTAATGGCTGCCGGCCAGGAAATTTATGTACACGATCTGCCGCCGGAGTTGAGCCGCGAAACAGAGACTGGCGATACTGATAAGGAGCAATGGCAGGATGCGCTGCGGCGTTGGGCCAATCAGCGCTTAGGGCAAGGTGAGCAGGGCTTATTAAACGAAGCCATGCCCGAATTCGAGCGCATCATGATTGAGGCGGCATTGCAACGCACTGGAGGCCGCCGCCAGGATGCTGCCCGTTTGCTGGGGTGGGGACGAAATACCCTGGCACGGAAAATCAAGGAACTGGGTTTAGAGGGGCGGAACGTCTAATGTACAGGCGAAACTGTAACGATCTTAACCACAGTAGACCAGATCGTCATCGTGCATGTGCAGGCTACCGATCAAATCCTTGATGCTATCGAGACTGTGGCGCTGCAGGTAATCCAGAAGTCCCTGGTTGATCTTCGGGCAGATAATGGGGTCATAGAACAGGGCCGTGCCTATCCCTACGGCCGTAGCCCCGGCAATAAGAAATTCCAAGGCATCTTTGGCTGTTACGATACCGCCCTGCCCGATGATGGGAATACCGTGAGCTTTGCACACTTGATATACCTGATGCACTTTTAGCAAAGCAATGGGTTTAATGGCGGGACCGGAAAGCCCTCCTTGGTTATTGCCGATAACTGGGGCGCGAGTTTCCACATCTATGGCCATTCCCATCAACGTATTGATGACCGCGAAGGCATCACTGCCTGCTTCCATACAACGCCGAGCATTCTCGGCAATATCTGTCTGATTGGGTGACAGCTTAGTGATAAGGGGTTTTTCGGTCACGCTGCGGCAAGCCTCTACTACCCGCGCTGACATATCGGGGTCGTTACCGAAGGCGACACCGCCTTCTTTAACATTGGGGCAGGAGATATTAATTTCTATTGCGTCGACAGGTGACTCGTCGAAACGCCTGGTAACCTCCTGGTATTCCTCCACGGTGGAGCCGGATACGTTGGCAATAAAACGGGTTTCGCTAAAGTCCAGAGTGGGCAGGATTTTTGTCACTACCTGATCGACGCCGGGGTTTTGCAGCCCGATGGCGTTTAACATGCCGGAGGAAGTTTCGACAACCCGGTGGGGCGGGTTGCCTGGGCGTGGTTGCAGTGTGGTGCCTTTCAAACACACAGCACCCACATCGCGGTTTGAGAAACCCTGCACTCGTGTGTATTCTTCGCCAAACCCGGCGCACCCGGACAACAGCACTATTGGATTAGCAAACTGCAGTCCGCAGAAATCTGTTACTAATTTCTCTTTCCGCGCGGGCTCAATTGTAGAAGGCTGTTGCTTCATGTTGGTCTGAATGCTGGAGTGTCTTGGATATAATGTTTCACGTAGTCCTCTATGAACCGGAGATTCCACCCAACACCGGTAATATCATACGCCTGTGTGCCAATACCGGTAGCCAATTGCATTTAATCCATCCCCTCGGGTTTACTTTAGATGATCCAAAGCTGCGTCGTGCAGGGCTTGACTACCTGGATCTTGCCTGCGTTCATGAGCATGACTCCCTGGATACATTCATGGAAACACAACAAATATCCAGGGTATGGGCGATCTCTACCCGAGGTATGCGCAATTATAGCGATGTGCAATTCCAAGACAGTGATGTCCTGTTGTTCGGCCCCGAGACCCGCGGCCTGCCGGAGCATTTGCTGGCATCGCTTCCCGCGGAGCAGGTATTGCGCATTCCAATGGTTCCGGAAATCCGTAGCCTGAACTTGTCAAATGCCGTTGCCGTGGTTTTGTACGAAGCATGGCGCCAATGTGACTTTTGTTAAACTAGCGGATTCTTCTTCGGCCCGCGATCAAAAAGCCTCCTGTTTTGGTTCCCTGGTCAGCAAGGCGCGCACCGCATCCCGCGGCGCAAGGTTTTCGTGTAAAACCCGGTATACTTGCTCAGTGATCGGCATATCAATGCCAAAGCGCCTAGCTAGCCGCACCACCTCGCGCGCGGTATTTACCCCCTCTACCACTTGACCGATTTCCTGCAGTGCCTGTTGGCAATTAATTCCCTGCCCGAGCGCAATCCCCAGCCGGCGGTTACGTGATTGATCATCGGTACAGGTCAATACCAAGTCGCCAACCCCTGCAAGACCCATGAAGGTTTCTCGTCTGCCGCCCATCGCTTCACCGAGGCGCATGAGTTCCGCAAGGCCCCTGGTGACCAGGGCGGCGCGGCTATTAGCACCAAAACCCAAGCCGTCACAAATACCGGCGGCGATTGCCAGTACGTTTTTCACCGCGCCGCCAAGTTCCACACCCACCATGTCGGAGCTGGTATAGGCACGGAATTGTTCGCCGTGTAATAGACCGGAAAGTTTTTCCGAAAATTCTGGATTTTTGGAAGCTACGGTTATGGCCGTAGGCAGGCCTGACGCCACTTCACGAGCAAAGGTAGGACCTGAAATCACGGCAAGCGGTCGGCTCTCACCCAGCACGCTTTGTGCCACCTGATGAGGCAGCATAGCGGTTTCCAGCTCCAGGCCCTTGGTTGCCCATGCGACACGCATCTTATCT
>JAZFSS010000040.1:0-2553 GCA_036446275.1 Gammaproteobacteria bacterium
GCATCCCGGACCAGCAGGGCAATGTTCCGTTCAGGTTCAACAAAAAACACATCGAAGACTGCTAGGGAAACGCCCTGCTCGAAGAGTTTGTCGGCCAAGTCCGCGATCTTGGTGCGCGGCCAAGGCCAGCGTCCTTCCACGCCCAGAGATTTTTCATCGATGTCGACGATCGCGATAATGGGATGGAGTTCGGTTTTCTTTGGTAGCGTAAACTTCAAACGCAGGTCGTAGACCACCCACTCCATACGATCCCGCAGAGATTTAAGGAATTCATTCGTTGTAAGCTGAAATCCCAGGGACAGGGCCACCAAAAGTAAGCCACCTAGGGCAGGAACCGCGTATCTTTTTACCTGCGCTCTGGCCATGCTGGAAGTTGGGGATAGATTCTAAATCTCTGCCCCGTTAATTCTGCGGGCGAGGTTTCTTGCGACGCTCAAATTGCTGGTAGTACATGACTTCTTTTATCGTCTTCTTAGTTTTCCCCGGCTCATCATCAAATAGTAACGCCACGGAGCCCGCGCTCGAACGTATAATTTTGCCCAACAGATCCCGATAGATTCTCTCATCGCCTGTCCAGATGATGAATTTTATCTCTGCCTTGGCTTCCCCGCCGGGGGGGGCTTCTCCATAGAGGTCAACACTAATGCCGCCCATGCTGACATTTCGGGCACAGCCCTCATAGACCCGGCCTCCCAGGACCTGGATATCGACATTGATAATTACCTCGTTACGAGGATAACTACGGCGCTCTGTTATCATAGTAAGCCCTGGAAAATACGTTCCTTTAGGAACAGTTCTTGACCTAATCCGATATTTATACGACTCTTTACCATTCCTGGCAGGAGCCTCCCGGCTTCTTCCCGTGTCCGGTATGGGGAATTCTGGTGCTTTAGGGAATTAATTTCAATGATTGTCCAAAATAAAAGACATTGGCCATGAATGAAGAAAATCGAGAATTGATCATCGAGGTCGACGAGTTGGTTGCCCATTACGGAGAGCGGGCAATCCTTGAAAACATCAATATGAGCATCGGGAGCAGCGAAATCCGGGTGATTATGGGCGGTAGTGGTTCCGGCAAGACGACCCTGCTGAGAAGCATGCTGGGCTTGAATCGGCCGACTTCCGGCAGTATCCGTATTCTGGGCCAGGACATCACGAAAATCAGCACAAGAGAGCTCTTCAAGCTGCGTAGGAACATGGGGGTCGCCTTCCAAGGCGGCGCGCTGTTGGGCTCCATGAGCGTGGGTGAGAACGTTTCACTACCGTTGCGAGTGCACACGGATCTGGATGAAAGCACGATTCGTATCATGACCCGCATGAAGCTGGAGGTAGTGAACCTTGCCGGTTTTGAGGATCTGATGCCTTCTGAGCTCTCGGGCGGCATGTTAAAGCGGGCAGCGCTCGCCCGGGCTGTAATCATGGATCCGCGAATATTATTTTTTGATGAGCCTTCCGCGGGCCTGGATCCGGTGGTTTCGGCGGAGTTGGATGACTTGATCCTACGCATAAAAGGCGCATTGAATGTAACTATCGTCGTGGTTACCCACGAGTTGGAAAGCGCCTTTAAGATTGCCGACCGGATCACCGTGCTGGGGCAGGGCAAGGTGTTGATGACTGGTACCGTAGAAGAGATTCACGCTAGTGACAACGAAATCATACAGGATATGTTAAACCGCCGTCCGCGGGATGAAACCATTAATGCGGATGAATACCTGAACCGATTGACTGCGGAGGGCAGGCGATACCGTTAACAGTCAGGAAGCGGTAAGTTGTTTGATCTTTGCCTCCATCTTGACGAATAGTCCGTCAAATCCTTCCTTCTTAACGATACTCCGATAGCTGCTGCGGTAACTGCTGACCATGCTTACCTCTTCAATGACAACGTCATAAACCTTCCATTCGGAGCCCCGCAGTACCATCTTGTAATTGATGGGGATTCGAATGGTTTTGGTGACGATAAATGTATCCACGACGGCGCGTTTGTCTTTCACGCTTTCATTCGCATATTTCACGGTTTCGTCGGTATATGCCTCGATCTTTCCCACGTAACTGTTTTGAATCAGCTGGGCGAAAAGTTTCACGAAGCGGTCCTGTTGTTCGTGAGTGGCTTTTTTCCAGTTGGTGGCCAAGGTTCGCTGGGACATGGCGCGAAAGTCGAAGCCGTCGTTGATTAACGCGCGCATCTTGTCTCTGCGCTGATGTTTGCTAAGCGAGCCATCTTTCAGGAGGGCGAGGACGCCATCTACGGTTTTCGTCACGGTGTCTGTTGGGGTGCCGGCCATAGCCGCCGAGGCCGGCAGCAACAACAGCACGCATAGTATGCTAGCAATCAGCTTGTTCACATCAATATCTCCTGCATGGCCCAGGCCAGCCTCTCGACCGGTCCCCGGTCTCACCTTCTCCGGCCCGTTACGCTACCGTCAGGGCATTCGTCACATTATAACTGCTATTTTCTAACCAGTCCTTGCCGGTATTGGGTGTAGGCATCGCGGATAAACAAATAAGGATCCAGGGAGTCTTTCTTGAGGCCTTCATAGGTATCCTTGTCCAGGG
>JAZFSS010000041.1:0-3696 GCA_036446275.1 Gammaproteobacteria bacterium
GGGAACCCATTACCGGGGTGGTCAATACGGCCCTTTGGTTGCGTGACAATAGCAACTTAAGTAGTGTCCGTGGTTCTCGCCAAGGATCTGGTGGTATCGACGGATTCTGATCCTGGATCGGCAGACCCTACCGGCGCACGCCGGACGGACAAAGAGGCCGCCTTTTGGCGGCCTCTTTTTTCCCCTGCCCAAAATAGAGCGGGTAAATTATTGTGGTCCCGTCATTCCGGCGAACAGTCACCACGGACACCGGATCCAGTCCGGGGCAGGCTTTGATCCGGGGCGGAATCCAGGTGTACAGGGTAGAGGAATGTTTCTAGTCCCGTCATTCCGGCGCAGGCCGGAATCTAGATCTCTTTGGTTTTATTGATGCGTGTCTTCTGGACTCCGGCTTCCGCCGGAGTGACGATGAGTTTTCACACAACCTCATTCGCCGGAATGACAGGGCTTGGAAAAACAGAATATTGCAAAAAATCACCCACTCGATTTAGGGAAGAACCCTTTTTTTAATCGCTGTAGAAAAAATAGCGTTACTACTCTATTGCCTCGCGCCCCGGAACCAGCATACAATCAGCCGATTCCTGTCGCTGATTTGGAATCGGGTCCGAAACGCTGGTGCAAATAACGGCCGAACTCACCGCCCAATTCGGAATGTTTCAAGGCATATTCCACCGTAGCCATCAAATAGCCTAGCTTACTGCCACAATCGAACCTTTGGCCCCGAAATTGATAGGCCAATACCTGTTGTTCGGTTAGCAGCTGGGCAATGGCATCGGTGAGTTGAATCTCGCCTCCGGCACCTTTTGGCGTGGTCTCTAACAGCTCAAATATTCTAGGTGTCAGGATGTACCGCCCCACCACCGCCAGATTGGAAGGCGCCGATTCCGGCGCCGGCTTTTCTACAATACCCGTGATTCGTTGAATACGTTCCTGCACCGGCTCGACGGCCACGATGCCATACTGGTTCGTATCCTGGGAGGGGACTTCCTCTATACCCAGGACACTGCTGCCGTGCTCCTGAAAGACTTCCATCATTTGACTCAGGCAAGGGGAGTCATCGTTGTCGATGAGGTCATCCGCCAGGATTACCGCGAACGGTTCATCACCTACAATCAGCCGCGCGCACAATACCGCATGGCCGAGACCAAGCGCATCGGGCTGACGAACATAGACACAAGACACCCCGTCAGGGACCACACTTTGCACGATAGACAACAGGTCTTTTTTGCCCCGCCGGGCCAGCTCGGCTTCCAATTCGCAATTCTTGTCAAAATGATCTT
The DNA here is from genome assembly GCA_036446275.1 of Gammaproteobacteria bacterium. Taxonomy (GTDB): domain Bacteria; phylum Pseudomonadota; class Gammaproteobacteria; order JAZFSS01; family JAZFSS01; genus JAZFSS01. Next base: position 1,281 of record JAZFSS010000041.1, read on the forward strand.
CAATGGCGCGCTTGCTGCTGCTGGTGACAAACACCAATTCCTCCACTCCCGCCGCAATGGCCTCTTCCGCCGCATACTGAATCAGCGGCTTGTCCACTATGGGAAGCATCTCCTTGGGATTGGCCTTGGTAGCCGGCAAAAACCGGGTACCTAAGCCGGCGACTGGAAACACTGCCTTTCTAACGGCGACCATAGGACCTACCCCTGCCTTCCCGCCATTGGAATTACATTGTCGGGCATTACCTCCTCGGCAGAGGCGGCAAACTCCGGCACCAATGTCCTTAACAGCGCGTTCACCTCGGTTTCGTTGTAGCGCTGACAGGCCCCTTCCATTTTCTCGATAACCTGGCTTACATAGGACCAGTCCAGGGTGCGATGTTGGGCCAGCAGGATCTTGTCGTGCCCCGTGCTATACAGGCTTTCCTTTTCATGAAAGAGCTCTTCGTTCAATTTTTCGCCGGGCCGCAAGCCGGTATAGATAATTTCCACGTCCTGATAGGGTTCCTTACCCGATAATCGGATCATTTGTTCGGCGAGATAAGTAATATTGACCGGTTCGCCCATATCCAAGACATAGATTTCGCCGCCTTGCGCCATCACGCCCGCCTGCATGATTAACTGGCACGCCTCCGAAATCGTCATGAAATAGCGGGTCATTTTGGGGTGAGTAACCGTTACCGGCCCGCCGGCTTCCATCTGTTCCTGAAATAGTGGCACCACGCTGCCGGCCGAACCCAGTACGTTGCCAAACCGAACCGTGACGAACCTTGTAGCGGAGCGTTGGTTGATGCTCTGGCAGACAATTTCCGCGGTACGTTTCGTGGCGCCCATGACGTTTTCCGGATTCACCGCCTTATCGGTCGATATCAGCACGAATTCGCGGCAGCCGTACTTGTCCGCGGCCCGTGCCAACACTTGCGTGCCCAAGACATTGTTGCGCACTGCCTCCCGGGCCTGCAGCTCCAGCATCGGCACATGTTTATAGGCCGCCGCATGGAACACCATCTCCGGACGATAGGTCTTCATGACATGGTCCACCGCCACTTTGTCGGTGACGTCACCGAGACAGGCGTGCAACACCAGATTCGGGAAATCCCGGACCAATTCCATTTCGATGCGGTATAGGTTGTATTCGCTTTGCTCCAGAATTACCAATGCCGCCGGACCAAGCCGCGCAATCTGCCGGCAAAGTTCCGAACCAATGGACCCGCCACCGCCACTGACCAGCACGACCTTGCCCGATAGCCCGTCGCCAATGGCGCGCCATTCCAGGGATACCGGGTCCCGCCCCAACAGATCCTCAATGGAAACCTGACGTAGTTCCTTCAGCACCGCACGGCCCGAAACCAGCGCATCGATAGGGGGCAGCGTCCGCACCGGGATGTCTGTTGACTCGCATAACGCCACGATTCGCCGCATGTCCTTGGCCGGCGCCGAGGGCAAGGCAATTAGAATGACCTCCGCCGCCGTTTTTACCACCAGCTTGGCAAGCTCGTCACAATTTCCGAGCACCCTGATACCCTGAATCTCGCGGCCATGCTTATGGCGGTCGTCATCAACAAACCCGACCGGACGGTAGGCGTGCTCCCGTGTACGCAACATCTCTCTCACCAGCATTTCGCCGGCACGGCCGGCGCCGACGATCAACACACGTTGACCGCTGCGCACATAAAGGTCTCTATCCTGGTACCAGCGATAAATCAGCCTTGGCGCCCCCAACAAAATTGTCAGCAGTAGCGCGTATAAGGGAAACACCGAGCGTGGCACATACTGAAGACGCACGATCAGGAATATGCTGACCGCCACCACCGGCATAGCAATCAGTACCGCACGTACGATGCGAATAAGGTCCGGTAGCGAAGCAAAACGCCACACACCTCGATACAGGCCTAAGCGCCAGAAGAAAAGACCCTGTACCAACATGACTAAGGGCAGCGTATAAAGCGCGGTATGAAAAAACGGCTCCGGAATGACGCCCAGGTTAAAACGTAGCCAGAATGCCCCTAACCAGGCTACCGGTATCATTGCCAAATCATGGAGTATCGCTGCGATACGGTGCCGAATCAGGTCTGCTAGGTGACTCATGGGGGACTGGAGCTCCGTTGACGCGCCTCAAGCCTTGGAATAGCCAGCAATAGTACCGTATATAACACTATCCAGATAGTTACGATGACGCCCTGGAAGCGGCCGCGCAAAGATTCCCCGAGCACCACGCTGGCACTGCATGCCGCCATGAGGCCATAGGCCCATAAGACAACGGTTCGATGTGTCCAGCCGGCGTGTGCAAGACGCTGATAGTAGTGTCCCTTATGGGCCTCCCACACCCGTTCACCACGGTACACGCGAAGCGCCAGGGTGACGGTCGCGTCCACCATAAAGGGAGAGAAGATCAAGACCGGACTCCAAATTGAAAATA
>JAZFSS010000042.1:0-7273 GCA_036446275.1 Gammaproteobacteria bacterium
GCGGTGGTTGCCAATTGGGCCGCCGGGCGCGGTGACGGCCCGATCACCATGGAGGACATCGATCACAACGTCAAAGCGGGGATGAGTCAGGTATGTGCCCTGGTAGAAAGGGTAATTACAAAGCTTTGATGTGACTTGTAAGGGCGCGGGTGCCCGTTACGTGCGCTCAGCTAATTAGTAATTAGTAATTAGACAGTAACTGGAAGCCGAAACAAGTTTCCTACAGAGCGCCTAAGACCGCACCATCACCAACACGCTAAACCGTGGATGGTCAAAATAGTGGAGCTCTCTTTTACGCACGCGCCGCCTTTGTTTGAGGCGCATTGAACTTGCGCCGGCAAACCGGACGGGTGGACTGTAAACAAAATCAAGGTAAAGGTGCAGGTACCGCCCGCTCTCCAGCCGTACCGTCCCGTCCAACCAGCCGGACTCGGTTCTGATGCGAACATTTTTAGCCTGTTTCCGCGTAAAGCCAGGTTGTATCCAGGCCTTATGGGTCAGGATACGGTAACGGCCTGAACGCCTAAGGATGTTCGCGGTACCCGACAACTCCAATTGATCTGCACCCAATTCGGTAATTTTGACGTCATTGTTTGCCAGAGATATGGCGTTTCCCACCGGCGGCTGCCCTTCAGTTTCACGCCAAAGCTCTCCGCCGTCGCTGGAGCCGTCATTTTCAAATACAATAATCTCTACGATGTATTCGGTTGTGGCTCCAATCGCTTGGGGCGATAAGATCATTGCGTACAGTGCCAAGGATAGCAGCACGATGGTCGTTGCCACCACCAGGGGTACCCGCCTCCGGAATGTCGCTATGGTAAATTTTCCGTGCATCTCGAACTCACTAGATTGATAGATTCCGCAGAATCTCCCCAACGTATTTTATGCGTTGATCAATGTCCGTCATTTCGCCGAAAAACCGCAGCTTTTCGCCGCCATCCAATTTGTAACTATCGGGCTCGGCCTGCACCAGCCGGATAATATGCTCAAGGTTCACATTGGGTTCTGCCGTAAATATGATGCGTCCCGCGTGATCGCTTGCCTCAATTTTTCGTACCCCAAGCGGTAGGGCCCGTAGCTTCAGTTCCGTGACCCGGAACAAATTACGGGTCGCGGGAGGAAGTAAACCAAAGCGGTCGATCATTTCCACTTGAAGATCCCGCAACTCCTCCTCATTTGCGGCGCCGGCGATGCGCTTGTATAGCGTAAGCCGTATATGCACGTCCGGCAAGTAATCATCCGGAATCAGTACCGGGATATGAAGATCGATCTCAGGACCGTGATCCAGTGGCTGGTCGAGTGCGGGTTCTTTGCCGGCCTTTAACGCCGCTACGGTGCGTTCAAGAAGCTCCGTGTACATCGTGAAGCCGATTTCCTGAATTTGTCCACTTTGATCTTCGCCCAACAATTCTCCCGCGCCGCGTATTTCCAGGTCGTGGGTTGCCAGGGTAAATCCAGAACCCAGTTCCTCTAGCGCCTCCAAGGCTTCCAATCGCTTTACCGATTCGGCACTCATCGCCTTGCGGGGTGGAATAACCAGATAGGCGTAGGCACGATGATGGGAACGTCCGACACGGCCCCGCAACTGATGTAGTTGTGCCAGGCCTAAACGGTCGGCGCGGTTAATAATGATGGTGTTCGCCGTCGGCACGTCAATACCGCTTTCGATTATGGTCGTGCAGACCAACACGTTAAATCGCCTGTGATAAAAGTCCAACATCACCTGCTCCAGCTCGCGCTCCCGCATCTGACCATGGGCGATTTCCACCGTGGACTCAGGCACCAGTTCCCGCATAGTGCGCGCGAATTGATCAATCGTTGCTACTTTATTGTGCAGCACATAAACTTGTCCGCCACGTTTGATTTCCCGAAGGCACGCTTCGCGTAGGGTAGGGGCGTGCCACTCCCCAACAAAGGTCCTTATCGATAAGCGATGTGCCGGAGGTGTGGCGATCAGTGATAAATCTCTCAGTCCCGACATGGACATATTGAGGGTCCGTGGTATGGGTGTCGCAGTTAATGTGAGCAGATCCACTTGTGCCCGCAGTGCCTTGAGCCGTTCCTTTTGGCGGACCCCAAAGCGATGCTCTTCGTCGATAATCACCAGTCCAAGGTTTTTGAAGCGTATGTTGTCCTGCAGCAGCTTGTGGGTGCCGATAACAATATCCACCGTGCCGGCCGCCAGGCCCGCCAAAACGCCTTCTTGTTGTTTTGAGGAACGAAAGCGGGACACCATCTCAATGCGTATGGGCCAATCCGCGAAACGGTCGCAAAAGTTTTGGTAATGTTGCTGCGCAAGCAGCGTGGTGGGTACAAGAATCGCCGTTTGGCGGCCATCCTGCGCTGCCAGGAAGGCAGCCCGCATAGCCACTTCGGTTTTGCCGAATCCAACATCGCCACAGACCACCCGGTCCATGGGTTGGGATGATTCCATGTCCGCAAGCACTTGGGAGATGGTGGTTTCTTGGTCGATGGTCTCTTCAAATGGAAATGAACTGGCAAAGGCCGCGTATTCATCGTGATCCACGCTAAAGCTATACCCCTTAACGGCAGCCCTGCGTGCATAAATCTCTAACAACTCCGCCGCTACATCCCGTAATTTTTCTGCTGCCCGGCGGCGTATTTTTTGCCACTGCTCACCCCCTAACTTGTGTAACGGCGCGCCTTCTGGAGAGGCGCCGGTATAGCGGCTTATCAATTGCAGGGAAGACACCGGCACATAGAGCTTGTCCCCTCCAGCATACTCAAGAGCAAGAAACTCCGTTTCCACCCCGCCAGTCGTAATCTTGCGCAAGCCTTGATATCGACCGACACCATGGTCTTCGTGTACGACCGGGGCCCCTGTTACTAAATCTGTTAAATCGCGGATTATTGCATCCGGATCCCGTGCCGGACGCCGTCGGCGGGTCTGCCGGGCACGGGAACCGAACAGTTGCGATTCCGTCAGTACTGCGATGCAGGCATGTTCCAAAATAAACCCCTGAGCCAGTGGCGCGACGGTCAAAGTCAGCTTTGCATCACTGTCCAGAAACGATCGCCAATCATCTACGGGGCTGGGGTCGAAATTATATTCACGCAATTGATCGTTAAGGTGCTCCCGGTGTCCGAGGGATTCCGCGGTAATCAATATTCTTCCCTTAAACCCATTGAGAAATCTTTGTAAATTCTCGGTTGCATGGGTGGCCCGGGGCTTAATGGACACATCGGGAATCGCGCTGGTTGCGAACCGTACGGTGTCCCTACCACTGGATAACTCCGTAAAGCGCCGCACTTCGATGCGCGTATAACGGTTTATCGTCTGTGTCAGTTCGGTGGCGCTCAAAAATAACTGGCATGGGGACAACAATGGCCTTTCCTTGTCGTGGCGGCGTTGCTCATAACGCTCTTGGATCTGGTCCCAAAATTGTTCCGCGGCCAACTCGGCGTCGGGCAACGTTAGCAGTAGTGTTGCATCCGGCAGGTAGTCAAAAAATGTCGCGGTATGTTCGAAAAATAACGGCAGGTAATATTCAATCCCGGCGGGAACCAAGCCGTTGCTAACGTCCCGGTATAAAGGGCTGGCTTGTGGGTCCCCCTCAAACTCTGCGCGGTATGCCTGACGAAAACGGCCGATACCTGCGCCATCGATGGGAAATTCACGAGCCGGTAACAGTTGCATGGAATCCACCTTCGCCAGTGAGCGCTGGGTCTCCGGATCAAAGGTGCGGATACTGTCGATCTCTTCATCCAGCAGATCGATGCGATAGGGTAAAGGGCTACCCATGGGATAGAGATCCAGTAACGAACCTCGTACCGCAAATTCACCATGTTCCATGACCTGGGATACACAGCGGTATCCAGCCTGTTCCAATTGATGGCGAGTTACCTCCAACGACAGCTGATCGCGAACATCTATTAATAGGGATCGTTGTTCCAGATATTCTTTAGGGCCCAGACGTTGCATAAGCGTCGCTGCAGGCACCAGCACGATACCCTGCTGCATGCGAGACAGACGGTACAGAGTAGAAAGCCGCTGGGAGATAATGTCCTGATGGGGAGAAAATGTGTCGTAGGGTAAGGTTTCCCAGTCCGGGAAACTAATGATCTGTGCGCCGGCACCATCGCTAAAAAAATTCAAATGTTCCGTTATCCGATCCGCTGTCTCCATGTCTGGGACAGCCACTACCATCACGGATGGGTGTTGTTGCGCCGCGCCATGAATTGCCGCGGCAACACTATCACCGTGCAAACGCGACCAAATCAGCCTTTGTCCCGTCTTCGGCAATGGTGGGCAGAGTGGATCAGGTGGGGAAGGGGATTGTTTAAACCTGGCTGTTTTCGACATAAATAGCGGAAATTGGCTAAACGAAATTGTTGGGTTACGGCGCTAACGCACCTAACCCAACCTACCAGCGTCGTAGGTCGGGTTAGCCCAAAGGGCGTAACCCGACGATTCGCCATTCTACCCTGATCCCAATTTTCGAATAACCGGGTGGGCAAAATAAAGCCGGGCCTCTTATGAGACCCGGCAGTGAGTAGCACCTGTTTCAGTCGTTCGTACTAACCGCGGACGTATAGTGCGGGTGTGGATGCAGCTGATTTTATATAAACAGGCAGATATCGCAGTCTTTGGCGATCGGCAGGAAGTGAGCGGCGCCGACGTAATCGCTGACCTCGGGGATAAACTCATCCCGCTTGAAACCAAACACGTCCACCGTCATTTGGCAGGCAATCATTTTCACATCCGCCTCAAGACACAAGGAACGCAGCTCATCAACCGTCGCCACACCCTTGTTCTTGAAGGTCATCTTCATCAGCCCCGTGGCCACGTTCTCAAACCCCGGGATGCCCGCCATCACCACGTTCGGCATCGGCCATTCAAAATCCTGGAACCATTGCGGCCCAAACGGCATCTTCATCGGCATCGCCGGGTTACCCAACCCGCTCACGAGTGCCTTGATCTTCTTCTTCAGCAGCAGTAACCCGTAAAAAGTAAAAAATATGCTGACATCCCAGCCCAACGCGGCCGCGGTGGATGCCAGAATAAACGGTGGGTAGGCCCAGTCCAGGGTCCCTTTGGTGGCAATGATCGCCATGCTCGGCGTCTTCGCACTGTCGATCTCCGCCAGTTTCTTCGGCAACAGTTCATCCAGCTTCTGGCTGATCAACTGATCCAGTTGACCGTTACCTAGTGCGTCTGCTGTGGTTGACATGATTGACCTCCTGATTGGTCCGGTTCTCACTGAAATGTACTGCGGTCGCGGAGTAGATACTACTAGAACAACACGCCGCAACTATAAACTATAAAAGAATGAATTAGAATTTATAATAAGCACGGAATGCTCACATCCATCCCGCCCATTGGCCGTTGCGTACCGACTGCTCGGTATGTACACTATAAACGTACTGAGTTCTCTGTCAAGTGCTTCGGTACTACGGATACCCCATAAAAAATACTGTCTCGAGGCCATACAGGGTAGCGCATAGGGCTGCATTATACTTGAATTGCCGAACAATTTGTTGGTAGCCCGCTTGCCGCAGAGAAACTGTTTCCAATGCTGCGGATACGCGACATCCGAAGCTATCATATGCGGGCTAGGGTGAAGTTGTACCTGAATTAGCAGGTTCGCGGGGAAACCAATCATGTCTACGACGTCAAACGCTGTTTCTAACAACCAGCGCAATGCGGGTCGAACCCGGGCTCGGATACTCCACGCGGCGTTCAAGGAAATTCATCGTCGTGGATTTCACGGCATGCGTTTAGATGATGTACTCAAATCTACCGAGCTAACCAAGGGGGCGTTGTATTACCACTTTCCTAGCAAGTTGGCGCTGGGTTACGCCGTGGTAGAAGAAGTAATCGAAGAGATCGTGCTAAAGCTGTGGGTGCGCCCTCTAAACGAATCGCGAGCTCCGTTAAAGACGCTTATAGATCGTGTGGAATGCCTGGACCAACTTGTGGGTGAGCCGGTCGCCACGCTGGGATGTCCTCTGAATAATCTTGCCCAGGAAATGTCACCGTTGGATGAAGGATTTCGCCAACGTTTGGACCGGGTGTTTCAGCATTGGCACGCAGGCCTTGTGGATGCGTTGGAGCGCGCTAAAAACAGTGGCGAGATGCATGCCGGCGTAAATAGCACGCAGACCGCGACTATTATTATGGCGGCCGTGGAAGGCTGTATAGGGCTTGCCAAGAGTGCCCAACGTATCGAGCGTCTACAAGATTGCACAGCCGCGCTGGCCAGTTATTTGCGAACCCTCGTTGCAAAGCCGGCGAGCACTGCCGGCAGTTGACGAACGGATTCTGTTTGCCGGATGGCCGGCGTGCAGAACGGGTCGTGTTACGCCCTATTTGACCGTGGTTAAACCAAGGCTGGACCAACTTTGCATGCCGCCGCGGTACCATTTGATCTTGTCTGCCGGATAGCCGAACCGTAACAGGTTTCTAATATTGTTCGGCGATTGTCCGCACCATGTGCCATTGCAAAATAGTACCAACGTTTTTGCGTTACTGTAATCCCATAATCCTTCTAGTTCTTTAACCCCAAAGGTTCCCTCCATAATCTCGCCAATAGAGATGGGATCGGCGCCCTTGGCAGGATTCAACGAGGTCCATGGAATGTTGATGGCGCCTGGAATGGTGCCCCTTTTTACCCAATCAGGTGTGCGGGAGTCAATCACAACGATACTACTGTCGCCGTCGCTCATCCTTTTTAGATAGTCCAATATTTCCACTTCGCCAATGGTGTCTACTCCCGGCGCAAGCTTGGCAACCTGAATACAAAACGGCGGGCATTTGCGGGATGTCTTGGCAAAATCAGGGGACACGGTCGCCGTTTGATCCTGATTTCGCATGATTGTTACATTCCTGCCGGCGTGTTTTACCACCACCTTATCGATATCCGGCGTGATCTTGACGGTTATTTCCTCCGCCAATCCGGCGCCAGGCAAGGCAAACACCAATACCAGTACTACCGAAATAAGAAAAACATTGGCTTTCATTATAAGCTCCTCCTCGTTATGACCTGGTGGAATCAGTGGGGCCGGAACAACCGCTGGCCGCCTAACTTGTACAGGAAATTTCCTGGCTGTCATTCGCAGTCCGGTTCGTCGTCTTCATCGTCCTCGGCTTCTTCAGATTCGTTTTTATTTGGTGGGTTTTGTTGTGCTTGTTCAGACTGCGACCCGGCAATCACTGCCTCGACTACTACTGCACGCTCCGCGGTGCTTTCAGTACCCGCCTCCTGGGCTGGCATTACGGCGGGCCATGCTATCAACAAGCATAGCGCAACGG
>JAZFSS010000043.1:0-11201 GCA_036446275.1 Gammaproteobacteria bacterium
GCCACGTCGGGAATCAGTGCCAGCACCCCATTGACCAAATGTACGAGGGCGACCAACACCACCAACATGGCCATGATATTGAGCAATAACATCAACCCGCTTTGGGTGCCTTTGGTCACCGCGTCCATGGTACTACTCGCATCACTGGGGATATCCTGGTCGGCGTTGGTAGGGGTTCCGGTCTCCGGCACCATCAGTTTAGCAATGGTGATGGCCGCCGGCGCACTGATAAGGGACGCGATCAACAGATGGCCTACGGCATTGGGAATGGTATCGCCAAGAATATTCGCATAAAGAATCAATACGGTGCCGGCAATGGTGGCCATGCCGGTACACATGATCACAAACAGTTCACTGCGTGTAATGGTGCGTAGATAGGGGCGAATGAACAATGGGGCCTCTACCATGCCTACAAAAATATTGGCCGCAGCGCCTAACCCCACGGCGCCGCCGACACCCATAGAACGTTCCAGCAACACGGAGAATCCACGCACAATTAAGGGCAGAATGCGCCAATAGGTCAGTACGGCCGTCAGCGCGCTAACCACGATCACCAGTGGCAATGCACGAAAGGCAAGGATAAAACCAGCGCCCGGCTGGGTCTCCTCAAAGGGCAATGGACCCCCACCCAGGTAGCCAAACACAAAAGACGCCCCCGCTTCGGTGGCCTCCTGCAGGGCCAGCACCATACTATTGAGTGCAGAGAAAAGTTGAGTAACCGACGGTATTTTCAGCAACACCAAGGCGACGGCTATCTGTAAGGCAACACCAGCCAATGCAATTTTTATCTTTACAGCGCGCCGGTCTTCGCTGATCGCCCATGCCATTGCCGTAAGCACTGCAAGTCCCAGCGCGCTATGCAAATGCTCCCACATGGGGTCACGATGTTACGCGGTTAGTGCAGGAACTTCGAGGGCCTTTTCTCCAGCCGGGCCGGGAACTACAAAGGGAAGTACGGGCTGAGTTCTAGCCCCGTGAGGCCGAGAAATTTTCCGGCCCAATCACCAGGCTGTCGTCACCGGATAGGTCTTTGCCCAGTTCTGATAACCGACGGGGTGGCAAAATGCCGTATCCCTGCGCAAAATCTACACCGATTTCCTGCAGTGCAATCAAGGTATCGTGACTTTCCACGTGCTCTGCAATGGTCTCCACCCCCATGGCCTTGCCCACATCAAGAACCGAACGCACGATGGCGCGGTCGATGGGGTTATTGATCATATCTTTTACGAAACTGCCGTCTATCTTTAGATAGTCCACCGGCAGGGTTTTCAGATAACGGAAAGAGGAAACGCCGGAACCAAAATGGTCCAGCGCAATACGAAATCCCATTTTCCTTATCTGGCCGGCAAATTTCATGACCCTGCCGGCATCCGTGAGCGCAGCTGTTTCCGTCACTTCAAAACAGATCTGCTTAGGAGCGAAGTACACTTGCGCTAACTGCTCCTGTACATAACCCAAGAAGTTTTCGTCTCCCAGGGACTGCGAAGAAATGTTGACGAAAAATACGTCAAAATGCTTCAACGCATCGGGAGTGTTGTCCAGCCACTTGAAGACCGAGCGGATTACCCAGCGATCAAGGGCCGGCATCAGGCCATATCGTTCCGCCGCCGGCATAAATGCCCTGGGGGAAATTAGTTCTCCCTTGTCGTCGATCATTCGTAATAGCAATTCACAACCTAGCTTTACATCTTTCTTCGGCACGATAGGTACAACCGGCTGGTACAGAATTTGGAAAAGGTCTTCCTCAACGGCATTGTTAATTCTCGTTACCCACTGTATTTCACCATGACGTCTGGCCAGAATCTCATCTTCCTGTTGAAAGATCTGAATTCGGTTTCTGCCGGCCTCTTTGGCGGCGTAGCACGCCGAATCGGCACAACTTAACACGGTTCTCAGATCGCAGTTATCTTTATTGATCGTAACAACACCAATACTTGCCCCCATATGGAATCTCTCTTCCTCCCAAACGAACTTGTGTTCCTTAATGGATTCCAGCAGTTTATTGGTAATCTCTACGGCCTTCGTCAGAGAACAATCCTTAAGTACTATTCCGAACTCATCCCCTCCCAAGCGGGCCACCAAGTCGGTGTCGTGGATCTTTCCCCGGATCAACTCTGCGACGATCCGTAAAAATTCGTCTCCGCCGATGTGTCCGCAGGTTTCATTAACCACTTTGAATTGGTCAATGTCGAGATAACACAGCACATGTTCTGCTCCATCCAGCCGCACACGCTCTACAAGGTGCTTTAGTTGTCTTTCGAACTGCCTCCGATTTGCAAGCCCTGTCAGCGCATCCGTAACGGCCATATCATGGAGTGCGCCGTAGAGTTCCTGCAGCTCCCAGGGCTCCTCGCTTTCGCTGCCGCTATCGGCTGGCCCCGTGTTTTCCAATACGGAGTCGGTGTAACTTGACGAACGCAGCCGGTGGCTTAATGACTGAATCGGGTTAATTACGACGTTGGCCACCATCTTACGCAGATAAAACATGGCCACTACCAGCAGCAGTCCCATCATCAACATAATGAAGTTCCGCATCGCCTTCAATCTTGCGACAAACGGCGTTAGATAGGGGTGCGCCGAAACGCTCAGTAAAGTCTGTCCGTTGCCGTCTTCGATGCTGTGGGTAGCAATTACCGGAAATTCGTATTGCTTGGTTTCGCTTAAAGTAGCGGACTCGTATATCGAAGTACCGTCCTGAAGGGCTATTGATAGTGGCATACCTAGACTGGCTTCGAGGGTCACTACGCCGTAGACTAAATCAGATATCACAATAATGTATCCATCGGGCTGAAGACCGATGGGTGAAATGGAGCCAATAACGGGCTTGCCGGAAGAGTTGCATAAGAAGGTTGCTGGTTCTTGTGCCATACTTTTAGATGCCGTTACCGAGAGTCCGGGGCATGTTGCCACGCTTACACCTTTGACGCGGCCTGTTGCCGCTGCTCTTGCCAGCATAATGAACGAACGGTCGACGATTTGTAGCTCTTCTAACTTAAGCTGTCTTAAGGTACTAGTATTGTCACGGAACTGCTCAGCCAGGAGGCCGGCTAATTCTCCGGTGTCCTCAGCATGGAAGGCGCTCTCCAATCTCTGGTCCTGTTGAATCGATCGCGCTAAATCATAGGAGCTCTGGCTAAGATCGCGAATCAATTTTTTGGTACTAAGGCGAAGAGTATCCACCAGTTCAGCCCGCTGGGTATCGATCGCTAACTTCAAATAGTTTTGGCCACTGAAAAATACCAAAGCGGTGACAAACAGGGCGATGGCCAGGATGACTATATCGAGGCGAGCACGGAGAGAGTTGGATTGCAGTTTATCGCCCATATGGATTAACCCCGGCAAAGGGTAAAAACCGCGAGGGCGATAGGTGGCCGGACGTTTGATCGCATAACCATACCTGGCTAGTGGGTAAGACTCCCTTTCTTGTCACGATAGGGGTGCCGGCGCTGTGGATTCCGACGTTTCTATCTTTTGGTTTTTCGGCCGATGGCCCAAAAGATTTAGCCGGCCTGGGCTGGAACGTCTAGTTGAGTCCAGTAGATTTGGCGGCACGGCCCCGGAAAGACCCTAGGGCTCTATAGGAGTATCGCTATAACTTATTGTTTTACTAGATAATAGTTACTCTAACTGCGAGATTTTCCTTATCAGCAGCGACTTACGAGATTACCTCTTCTTGGGCACCGGTTTTTTTAGTCGTAGCCATATAGCCACCGGGTGGTCGCGGAATGGATATTCCTGACCGAGTGTAGCCCCCCCGGGAATGAATATTTCGTCTCCTGACCCAGGCCCTCATAGATCCTGTCTAAATAACCTGTTGCACTCAGCTCATGACTGTAAAGACACGCTTACTTGATCTATCTAATTGACAGATTATTGTTTTGGGTTTATGTATTTGTTATCAATCCATAACAGCGCAACGGGTTTGCTAACAGCGCCGAAAGAGGTGTGCCATGATTGTAGAAACTACAGACCCTATAACTGGTAATGACGTTAAAGATATCGACCATGCGCCATATATCGTTGACGGCGAACTAAAGATCTATTTCGAGTCCGAGGAGAGTAAGCAAGCGTACCTGGATATCGAGGTGGAGAATCCGGCCGAAGACCTATCTGCTGGACTAGACAATCCGGCCGGCATGGGTCCGGGCGACGTTCGCCACTAATCGGCCATTGTACAAACCAGGAGCCGCCCCCTACCAAGAAGGAGAAGGAGGTAGTTCTGCCTTAATCGGTATCAGAGCCGGGTATGGGGGTACCGGCATGCCCTACGGCAGCCAGCTTACGCAGGTTAGTCTGACTTGCCCGCCGGTGGGGTAAACGGCATGGGAAAAGGCGTGACGTTTCCCGTACTACCATCATTGCTAATGATTTTATTTTCGCCTTCTTTTTCCACTTCATCAATACGAACAATTGCCTGGAGCGGAATGTAGGTACACTTAACCCCAGAAAATTCTGACTTCAGTTTTTCTTCCGATGGATTCACCAGTAACTCTGAACGCTCACCGAAGATAATTCCCTCCACTTCCACAAAGGCATACAAATTACTCTGGCTAACCTTGCGGGCGTAGAGTTCGTAGACATTCCCTTGGTTATGAAAAATGACCCTGTAAACTCGTTTTTGCTTCATTCTAGGCATAATCTCAACTGTTGGTGCATAGTGAATTATACCAATCTACCGCACGAAATGACGATACGTCGATCAACTTAAAACAGCCAACCGCTCATGTTTGAGGCCCCCGCACTTAAAGCGGTTACCCAGCTTCCCAGGCAACGCCCTTCAAGGATGTAATCGGCAAAATCTTTAGTCTGCCGGTAGGCGTGCATCCCAAGATATAGAAGGATCACGGTGTATACGAGGAATACCACGCTGATTGTTATCGACTGTGCCGGTATCACGGTACGGCTATCTCCCTAAACAATGGGCCTTTATCAGGCCAAACGCTGTATTCACAGCTCGCATAGTTGCCGTCAAATATTATATAACTCACTGATATAGAAGAATATTTACTGCCCAACATGGGGGGCGCCGGGGCTCAACTACCACTAAAGTTTTGGGCTTCTGGACCCGATAGTACTTGATAATGTGGACGGCCCTTTTGCTGCCGTCTAATCGCCGTGGGCGAGTCCGTCCTCACAACAGAGCCGGATGATACTGGGATCCAATACCAACAACTATGCAAGCCGGCAATTCTTATACCTACAACGTCGAATTCCATTCAGAGTTATCGCCGCCGTGAGTATTCCAAAAACGTCGGATAGTAGCCGTAAAACCAACAAAACCAAGTCCACAGCAGAGCGCGTGCGCCTGCTCTATGATCGTTGTCCGAACGAACTCGTAGCCACATTGCTGGCAGCCGCCGTGTTAACCATAGCCGTTTGGGATGTAACCCCTTCCCGAGTCTTGCTGGCTTGGCTAACGATCCTGACGGGCGTGACGTTTGCCCGCCGTGTTCTCGTATCTACCTATCATCATAGTCGACCGACCACTGATCAGTCGGCACGCTGGCATCGCTTTTTTTCCGTGGGCGCTTTTATCGCGGGACTTACTTGGGGTGCAGCCGGTCTGCTGCTGATTTTTTACAGTGAATGGTCCTACCAGCTGTTCGTCCTTTTTATTCTGGGCTGCGTTGCGTTAAATGCGTATGTCAGCATGGTATGCGCTATCTCCACCCTTTCTCTGTTCACAATTCCGGTGCTGCTCCCAGCTGCATGCTGGTTCGCTATTCAGGGGGATAGTCTTCATTTGTCTGTCGCGGCACTAATCGCGATTTGTGCAGTACTTATGATTACATCGGCACGAAGCGTGAGCATGGTGGTAAGCAGAGCATCTGATCTTGTTACCTACAATGCGGAATTGATCCGCAAACTGGTCTCCGCCAAAGATCTATCGGAGAAGGCTAAGCGTTCAGCGGAACACGCCAACCGAGAATTACAAAATCAAGTAGAAGAACGCCGCCGTGGGGAAGAAAAAATACGCGCGTCACGACAACAACTCAGCTCTATCCTGGACAACATGCACGATACCATCTTTCGTGCTGATTTTGATTGTACTATTGTCTGGATATCCCCCTCGGTACAGGAACTGTTAGGGTACGACACTAAGGATCTTTCTGGTAAGTCTATGAGGCAGTTCTGCGTATCAGAATGCGACCAGGAACAATTCATGACTGACCTGTCTAAGCAGAACGGAAACATTACTAACTATGAAATGAGAATGGTCCGCAAGGACAACAGCGAGATTTGGGTATCCATTAACTGTCACTATTATTATGGTTCGTTTGGAGATATCGCCGGAATAGAGGGAACTCTAAGAAACATTACCGCGCGAAAATATGCGGAAGAGGCCTTATTTCAGGAAAAGGAGCGGGCCTTGGTTACCTTAGAGTCCATTGGTGACGGTGTAATCACCACTGATGTGACCGGAAAAATACAGTACATGAATCCTGTTGCGGAAATATCCACTGGCTGGCAGTGCTCGGAAATCCAGGGTTCTCCAATAACCCAGATATTGCGCTTGATAGACGAAAACACCCGCAAAACCGTGGTCCCAAATCCCGTTAGACATTGCCTGAACAAACAAGCTGTCGTTAAGGTGGAAGGCCATCCCCTGCTTGTTCACCGTAATGGGAAACAGCGGTTTTCCGTAGAACTTAGTGCCGCTCCGATTCGTGATTCCAATGACGCTGTAATCGGTACAGTGTTGATATTTCATGATGTAACCGAACTACGGGGCCTGGCCAGGAAAATGTCATACCAGGCGGCCCACGATTCCCTGACCGGGTTGATCAACCGGCGGGAGTTTGACAAGCGTTGTCAGACCGCCCTGGAGACCGAGCAAACCAGCGGGACAGAACAGGCATTATGCTACCTGGATTTGGATCAATTTAAGGTAGTTAATGACACTTGCGGTCATCAGGCCGGCGACGAACTGCTTAAACAACTGACTCACTGCCTACAGGGCCAGTTGCGGGAAGCGGATACCCTGGCCAGACTGGGCGGTGACGAATTTGGCGTACTTTTAGGAGGCTGTTCCCCTGAGAATGCCTTGGAGATTGCCGAGAATCTGCGCAAAACGGTAGAGGAGTTCCGGTTTTCCTGGGATAACCAATTGTTTCGAGTCGGCGTAAGCATTGGTTTGGTTCCAATAACATCTCATGTCAGCAGCCCCGCCGAACTGCTGAGCGCGGCGGATTCAGCCTGTTACATCGCTAAGGAGCAGGGCCGTAACAGAATTCACGTTTCCCAACCCAATGATGAGGCGGTTGCCGAACATCATGGCCAAATGCGTTGGACTCAGCGCATTCAGGATGCTTTGGAGAACGACAAATTTTGCCTGCACTTCCAACCCATAATAAGGCTGGATGACAGCGCCAATAACTCAGAGTTACATGGCGAAATTCTACTGCGAATGCTAGATGATAAAGGCCAGCTTATCTTGCCCGGAGCTTTTCTGCCTTCCGCGGAACGATATCAGTTAATGGGATCAATAGACCACTGGGTAGTAGAACACACGTTTGAGCTATTGTCGGAACGGGACGTGATCTTTCCTGGCATCGCGACCTGTTCTATTAATCTTTCCGGACAATCGCTCTCCGATAACCGCTTCCTGGACATGATAGTCTACCTCGTGCTGCAAGCCGGGATACCACCTAACTTGATATGTTTTGAAATTACAGAAACTGCGATGATTGCCAATCTTAATAATGCGACCCGGTTTATCTCGAAGCTTCGGGATATGGGGTGTCGATTCGCACTAGATGATTTCGGCAGCGGGCTAAGCTCCTTTTCGTATCTAAAACAGTTGCCCGTTGATTTCCTGAAGTTAGATGGCAGTTATGTGCGCAACATGATTAATGACCGTACTGATCTGGCAATGGTCAGAGCTATTCATCAAGTTGGGCACGTGATGGGCATGCAAACAATTGCAGAGTGCGTGGAGGATACAGCCACACTACAGGCACTGCGGAATATCGGCGTCGACTTTGCCCAGGGTTTTGCTATCGCCAGAAGCAAAATCGTCCAGAATACGATTGAACATTCGGAACGCAGTGTTCTCCAGCGCCGAAAAGTATCAGGCTGAACTTCCTGAGCCTTTAGGGGCTTTCGTATTATTCTCCTGCTCGACCCCCTCCCGGCTCTACTGGTCTCGTCGAGCCTGTCTGCGAAGCATTATCGACCTCTTCCCGGCCTTCCTCCGGCGATATCTTTAGGCGTTTGGAGAAATATACGCCGACTTCGAATAACAGTAAGATCGGGACCGCCAACAAGGTTTGAGAGATCACGTCGGGCGGTGTCAGCAACATTCCCATTACAAACGCCCCAACAATAATATAAGGCCGCTTCTCTGCTAATGATTCTGGTTTGACCATACCGGTCCGGACCAATAGAACCGTTGCCACTGGAACCTCAAAAGCAGCTCCAAACGCAAAAAACATAGTCAACACAAAATCTAAATACTTCCCGATATCCGTCATAACCGAAACGCCTTCAGGAACGGTTCCGGTAAAGAACCCGAATACCACCGGAAACACCACGAAGTAGGCGAATGCGACACCTAAATAAAACAACAATGTACTGGATAGCAGTAGCGGAAATACCAAGCGACGCTCATGGCGATAGAGTCCGGGTGCAACGAAGGCCCAGAGCTGATACAACAAATACGGCATAGCAACGAATATGGCAAGTACTAAGGCAAGTTTGAACGGCACTAGGAATGGCGCCGCTACCTCGATGGCGATCATAGTACTGTGTTCCGGAAGGTGGCGGCTCAACGGCCCTGCCAGAATACTGAAGAACCTGTCGGCGAACGGCATTAAAACAAGAAATATCACTGCTACTACTATCACGCTTCGCAGCAGCCGGTCACGCAGTTCCATTAAATGTGAAAGAAACGGCTGCTCCGTATCCTGCTCTGGAATTCCTGATTTATTGGGTTCCATCATGGGATTTCTTGCTTTGATGGCCAGATGGTTTGTCCGTGTCGTCAATTGACTTGGCGGATTGCTGTTGCTCCGGTGTTAATATCTGGGTGACCTCTTCAACCATACTTCCGGTTTCCTCGGCGATTTCCTCTAGCCCTGGAATGCTTGCCTGTTTGTTGAGCGTGCGCTGCAACTCCTCGGCAGCCAACTCCTGATTGATATCTTGCTTTACGGATTGTATGAATCTGCGCAATTTCCCCATCCACAGGCCGGCGGATCTCGCGAGCCCAGGCAGCCGTTCGGGACCGACCACCAGCAGGGCGATCACCGCAATGAGCATCAATTCCCAAAAGCCGAGATCAAACATGAGAAAATTAGAAGTTATACACTGGTACGTGCCAACGGAATGGACGCGGAGATTTGATCAAACCGGACTATTATCCGGTGCGGTTTCAGGTCTGGTCCTTTTCCCTGGAGGCCGCTTCATTATCGACGCCCTGCCCACTTGAGTCCTGTTGGCTTTCAATTTTTTGCTCGGAGCCAACGTCTTTCCCCTCTTCGTCGTGTACTGCCTTTTTAAAACCTTTCACCGCGCTACCCAGATCAGAGCCTAAACTGCTAAGCCGTTTAGCCCCAAACAAGACCAGCACGATGGCCAGAATGATCAACAATTGCCATATACTGATACCCATAATTAGCTCCTACTAAAAACCCAGCATTTAAAAAAGCTGTATCCGATTTTTCCGCCTCTGATTCATCAATCGCTACTTGTTGCGAGATGCCTTTTCCTCTAGACCGGACAGTCCAAAACGACTTTCCAGTTCCGCCAACACGGCACCGGGACCTAAGCCTCGCGCAGTCAGCATTACCAGGGTATGAAACCAGAGATCCGCGGTCTCATAAATCAGCTGCTCGTCAGATTCCGTCTTCGCCGCCACACAGATTTCGGTGGCTTCTTCACGCACCTTTTCCAGGATAGCATCCATACCCTTTGCGTACAGGCCCGCCACATAGGACTGGCCCGGATCCGCGTCCTTGCGTTCCTCCAGCACTTGGGCAAGGCGGTCCAAGATATCGCTCATGGCGCTGTTACCGATGTCACGACGAGAATCTTCATGACTCCGTCTTCTTATAGATCTGACTGGGATCTTTGAGTACCGGGTCCACTTCTACCCATTGATCGTTTTCCAGCCGCTGAAAAAAACAACGGCGGCGTCCCGTATGGCAGGCTATTCCGCCTTGCTGCTCCACCTTTAGTAATATTACATCGTTGTCGCAATCCAGCCGAATTTCCGTGACACGTTGCTCATGGCCTGACTCTTCGCCCTTGCGCCAAAGCTTTTGCCTCGAACGAGACCAGTAGACGGCGCGACCTTCCTGGGCAGTCAGACTGAGCGCGTCTCTATTCATCCAAGCTACCATCAGTACGGTATCGTCAGTAGCATCCTGGGCAATCACTGGTACCAATCCATTCGTGTTCCAATCTATCTTATCTAGCCAGTTCATGACGGTGGGAAAATAGGACGGGTTCGAAAGGTCGGGAGTTGTAAAACCAGTATATCAACATTAGGTAGTGGGTCAATTTGACAGCATGTAACACGGTGCTGGAGAGAGGAGAGGAATACCCAGCGCGTTGTAGGCGAGCAGTAATCGAATCTGACCCACTACCCAACATTACCGCCTGGGCATCATCCCGCAGCCAACCGGGCTGACCTGGAAACTAGGCGCCTGTGCCGGGAGGTGCGCTACAAGCGCACTTCAATCCCCCGTTGTGCCATACGCTGCTTTGCTTCGGCTATCGTGTACTCACCAAAGTGAAAAATGCTGGCGGCGAGTACCGCATCGGCCTTGCCCTCAATTACCCCATCAGCAAGATGGTCTAGGGTTCCTACGCCGCCTGAAGCGATCACTGGCACTGCCACCGCATCACTAACGGCCCTGGTCAAGATAAGATCGAATCCATCCCGAGTACCATCACGGTCCATGCTGGTGAGAAGAATTTCACCGGCGCCGTAATCTACCATGCGCCGCGCACATTCCACTGCATCCAGCCCCGTGGCTTTGCGCCCACCATGGGTAAAAATTTCCCAATGTTCCTCGTTACCATTTGAATCAACTTGTTTTGCGTCAATGGCAACCACAATACATTGCGAACCGAACCGCTCCGCGGCACTTTGTACAAACTCCGGATTTTCCACTGCCGCTGTATTAATAGCTACCTTGTCGGCGCCGGCCCTTAACATACGCCGGATATCCGGTAGTTCCCGAATACCCCCGCCG
>JAZFSS010000044.1:0-4593 GCA_036446275.1 Gammaproteobacteria bacterium
TTCATGATTCAGCGGTACAATGCTCCCGTCGACTTTTGCGCCTCGGCAACGGTGACCTACATCAGTATGGATCGCATAGGCAAAGTCCAAAGGGGTCGCGCCCTGGGGTAAATCGATTACCTTGCCCTTAGGCGTTAGCACATATACCCGCTCGTCGGAGGCATCGGATTTAAAGCGATCCACAAAATCATGGGGTGACAGGTCTTCTTCTTTCCAATCCAAAAGCTGCCGTAGCAGCGCTATCTTCTTTTCAAAGCCCGGATCGTATTTCGCATCTTCCTTGTAGAGCCAGTGGGCAGCGATACCCAGTTCCGCGTGCCTGTGCATCTCGTGGGTACGAATCTGCACTTCCAGCACTTTGCCTTCCGGTCCTATCACAGCGGTGTGCAATGAACGGTAAGAGTTATACTTGGGGTTTGCCACATAGTCGTCAAACTCTCTTGGAATATGCCGCCAGAGACTATGCACGACGCCTAACACGCCATAACACTCAGCTTCTTCTTTTACCAGCACCCGCACCGCACGAACGTCAAAAACTTGATTAAAATTCACTCCCTTGCGCTGCATCTTGCGCCAGATGCTGAAAATATGTTTTGGGCGACCCGATACTTCGGCCTGGATTCCCACCTTCTCCAGTTCGTGGCGCAGTCGCTCCATGACCTCCTGTACATACTGCTCCCTATTTTCGCGACGTTCGTCCAGAAGATTTGCAATTTCATGATAGGTTTTCGGTTCCTGGTACCGTAAAGCCAGATCCTCTAGCTCCCATTTAATTTGCCAAACCCCCAACCGGTTCGCCAAGGGTGCGTAGATTTCTAACGTCTCCTGGGCGATGCGCCGCTGACGGGCCTCATCCAAGTAACGAAGGGTACGCATATTATGCAGGCGATCCGCCAGCTTGATTAGCACGACTCGTACATCTTCCACCATAGCCAGCAGCAGCTTACGCAGACTTTCCGCCTGCATATGGTCGCGGTGGCCGCTTGCTTCCACCACTCCCGCACCCCGGTCAATACGACCCATCTTGGTGACCCCGTCTACCAGTTGTGCAATGACGCCACCAAACTCCGACTCGATATCCTTCAAAGTTACTTCGGTGTCTTCCACTACATCGTGAAGCACCGCGGCCACTAGGGTTTCATCATCCATACGCAGTTCATGGAGAATTTCCGCGACTGCCAGGGAGTGCAAAATATAGGGTTCACCGGAAGCCCGTGTCTGATGCCGATGGGCCTTCAGCGCGAACTCACCGGCACGGTGCAGTGTCTGGTACTCCTCGGCGCCTCGTTGCGAAGCCACACGGGATAGCCAGTCGCTGATCACTGAAGAATCAGCGCCTGGTACGGGCTGCACAGGGGAATCGGTGACTTCGACGCTGTCAGGCACGGCGGTTGACCATTGAGTAGTTGCCGGTTACGGGGCGTGTCTGCCGCAAACGTTATAAAGAACACCCCAAGACTCTGTTATACCAGGGTTTCTGTCTGGAATCCCAGCCTCTGTCACTGGATTTGTGCTAGATAGTGGTGCGTCAATCACTTGACTTCTACGAAAATTCTGGTAACTTATTGATATATCGATATTTATAATTTCAGCCCGGGTACAGTTCAGGTACCTGGAAAAAGTTGAGTCCGAATCAAGGTAATTGCAGTCATGACATTGATCCCAGACCAGCTTCAGACTTCGCCTTCCGATCGCTCCCGTAGAAGTAAAGAACGGCGCAGTCTCTCCCTAGCCACCTTCATCATGGGCATACGCGTGTGAAATCGTCGTGATGGTCGCCGCACCAGCGATCAATTGGGTTATTACGTGGACCGCTTTGAATCACAGCTATTGTATATAGCCCTAGGCATCATGTTGCTAAGCGCGGCGGATGCCATGTTTACCTTGCGTTTGTTACAAATGGGGGCAACGGAGGTCAACCCGTTTATGGACCTTCTAATAGACATCGATCAGGGCCTATTTGCCGTTGTGAAATTGATCATCACCGCATTTGGAGTGATCATTCTGGTAATCCACGTTAAATTCCGGCTGTTCCGGATATTAAATACCGGCATTTTTCTTTACGGGATATTTCCCGCCTACCTGTGCTTGGTGATCTACGAGCTAACGCTCCTGGCCACCCATAGCTAAGGAACCTAGCAATACCGGCTAACGCCTGTCACAAAACAGTGATTCGCCGACCTGGTCGGCTGGATCATTGGACAGCGCGATTAAATCGGCATGGATACTCCCGATAGAGACCTTGGTCTCTACACGCACCGGCAGGTGGCGGGAATCCTCCGTGAGCCAGATTCGCATGGCGCCGTCGCGTTTGAAGACCCCCTTAGTCCGTAATAGTGGCCGAATAATCACCGTGGGTGTTTGTTTTCCAAAATAAGTGGGACGGGTTTCCCTTGCCAATACTTCAATCAAAAGGTCATAAGCTCTGTAGTTATCCACTACAGAGATTTCATAGATTTTCCCAACTTGTAATTCCATCTCCCTGGTCGCGTAAAACGCGGTAATCAGATCCAACGTGCCCGGTGGCACGGCCAAGGAATGTGATTCACCGGCACCATGATCAGTAAACACTACGCGACCACTGCCGGAGAAAGATACTCCCATGTGATTCCGGTAGCGGCCTTCCTTTATCTTTTCCAGATAATGCAGGGACCGAAACCCCTCATCGGTCCGGCTAGCCAGAACTGTTATCGAATCGCGTACCTTGTGAAATAAATCCAGTGCTGGATTCGTGCAAGCTTGTACCCGGAACACAACGCCGTCACCCGGCGCTGCCTGTAATATCGCCTCCGCCCCGGGGATCAACCACCAACTCACACGAAACCGAAGTTGCTCAAACCGTCCGTCCCACCCAGACGCCTCAACGGCACCAAAATAAAAACCCATTGTTAAGACCAACACCGTTAAAACCCGTACGTGGTTAACGCGGGGACTAACACGGCAATCTGTAAGGCGCATTACGTTACCTCCACATAAGCCGTTCATATGCACCGCTTAGAGGCGATATACTTCCATTTAGTGAGCATCCGAAAAAAAATTATAAGCAATTATTATAAAAACATATTACTATTTCTCTCTTGGCGCCTTTGCGCCACCACCAAAAGTAGGCGCTTTGGGCGAGAGGAACTACAGTGTTTATGGATGGAAATTATTTAGCCACGCTTGCTTTACCGGCTTCTGGTTTTTCGGCCTTAATGCTGTTATAGCATATCTGACCTGGTTAAAAATAGTAATGGTTAACATAGCGGCTGGCGGCAACTCTTGTCTATGAGTTAGGGGAACCGTGATGATATTACAAGAACTAAACGGCAAGAAATGCAAGACGTATCTGGTTGCTTGTGAAGTCACCAACAAGGCGTTGTTAATCGACCCACTCCAGGATAATATAGACCGATATCTGGCGTTGCTCGCCTACAAAAAAATGGAGCTGGACGCAGCGCTGGATACCCATACCCATGCGGATCACCTGACAGGCACAACCACGCTAGCTTATCTTACCGGCTGCCGGGTCATCATGGAAAGGCACGCCCCTTCCCCAGCAGTAACACAGCACGTTGCGGGAGGAGATTTCATTGAGATCGGCAAAGTAAAGTTAAAAATTATTTACACACCAGGCCATACCCCTGATAGCATCAGCCTACACATG
Source organism: Gammaproteobacteria bacterium (assembly GCA_036446275.1). Taxonomy (GTDB): domain Bacteria; phylum Pseudomonadota; class Gammaproteobacteria; order JAZFSS01; family JAZFSS01; genus JAZFSS01. Next base: position 3,647 of record JAZFSS010000044.1, read on the forward strand.
GAAGGTTATGTGTTTACAGGGGATGTATTGTTAATTAATGGGACAGGGAGAACAGATTTTGCCGGTGGAGACGCCGGGGATCAGTATGATTCTATCACCACTAAGCTATATGCACTGCCAGAACATACCATCGTGTTGCCGGGACACGACTACCGGGGCAATTCCCGCTCAACCATAGGTGACGAAAAACGTAACAATCCTCGCATCGCGAAACGCTCCAGGGAAGAATATATTAGCCTGATGGAAAACTTGAAGTTTCCCTTGCCCGATAAAATTCAGGAAGTACTGCAACTCAATCAAACAGCAATAGATGACGAAATAGCCAAGTTCCCTGAGTTGGCGCAACTGAGCGCGATTAATCAGCTTTCCTGCGAACAACTAAAATCGGCAAACGAGAATAATAATGGACTATTCTTATTGGACGTAAGGGAGCTGAGAGAGTTCCGGGGTGAGCTAGGGCACGTTGCCGGCAGTATTTTGATTCCGCTAAAAGACCTTGTTAGCCGCGCTGAGGAATTGGAGATTCATAAGGACAAACACATAGTTTGTATCTGCCGGGCCGGTGTTCGCAGCACTACAGCCGCGGCGATTCTAACAGGCCTTGGGTTCGACGATGTATCCAATCTTAAAGGCGGCATGCTGGACTGGAACGGCAAGGGGTTCCCAACACAACGCTAATGGTTATAGTTTTCCGTGTTGGGCTACGATCTGCGATCTCTTGTGCCTGCGGGTACTCGTACCCGCAGGGTACATGGTGCCCGAACGGCGTCGCCTAGAGCGCCTACTGTTGGTAGCCTTTCGGGTAAACCCATTCTATATCGATAACGTAAAGGGGGAATTCACATGCTTGTGCAAACCGGCCATGTTCAGATTCATAACATCGACGCGTCGAGCCCGCATACCATCAGGGTAGACTTTAATCCTCCTTATAAACGAAACCCCCACAT
>JAZFSS010000045.1:0-4879 GCA_036446275.1 Gammaproteobacteria bacterium
GGGATTAGGGGAAATGAACCCGGAGCAGCTTTGGGATACCACAATGAATCCCGAGACCCGCCGGCTATTGCAAGTGCAAATTGAAGATGCAGTAGGATCAGATGAAATCTTTACCACCCTAATGGGCGATCAAGTGGAACCCCGCAGGGATTTTATCGAGCGAAATGCGCTGATGGTTGCGAATCTGGATGTATAACGTTTTTATCGCACCGACTAAAATTGTGTAGGTAATCCTTACTTAGGGATATTTTTACCGGCGCTGATATTGGCCATGGTGGTTTCAATCCATTGTTCCGTATCCGCCAGGATCTCCCGGGCGCTGCGATTGCGGGTTTCAATAACCGGGCCGATCACCACACGGATGGTTCCCGGGTATTTGAGAAAACTGCGGCGGGGCCAGAATTCCCCCGCGTTGTGGGCTACCGGGACCACGGGATAACCAGATCGCGCCGCCAGCATTGCACCGCCGGGCTGATACTGTCCCGTTTGCCCCGGCGCTACCCGGGTGCCCTCGGGGAAGACGATAATCCATCGGCCCTGCTGTAATCGTTTTGTGCCCTGCTGGACTAATTGATTCAATGCCTGTTGCCCGGCCTTGCGGTCTAATGCGATAGGTTCCAAAAGCGCCAGGGACCAACCAAAAAACGGCACCCACAATAATTCCCGCTTTGCGATCCATGTCTGGATTGGAAAGATGACTTGCATGGACAGGGTTTCCCATGTGGATTGGTGCTTGACCATGACCACCGCATTACCGGGTGGCAGGTGTTCCCTGCCCTCGACCTGATAAGTAAGCTTGCAGGTATGTTTCAGCCACCAAATGTTGAAACGGGTCCATACATTGATGAAACGGTAACGAACCGCAAACGGTAACGGGATCGTCAATAGACTAAGGGGCGCGTAGATCACGATGGAAAGCGTGAACACGGACCAAAAGGCGAAAGAACGCAAGAATAAAGTGGCGCGCATAAGAAATAGCGGCGGATTTTAACTCTGTCCGCGCCGGATTGATTCAGGCCTCATCGGCCAACAGATAATCCACTACATTGGCCAGGTCGTCGAAGACCAGCACATCATCACTGCCCTCGAGTTGTGCAGCAGTGGATGCCCCTTTTCCAGTACGCACCAGCAAGGGCTGCGCACCAGCGGCTCGTGCTGCCTCGATATCACGTATTGAGTCACCCACGGCCGGGACCCCATTCAAATCGGTGCGCAAACGCTTAGCAATATCCTGCAGTAACCCCGGCGCCGGTTTTCGGCAGGTACAATGGTCATCAGGCCCATGAGGACAAAAGAATATCGCTTCAATGTGGCCACCCACCTCCGCCAGTGCGCGGTACATCTGCTGGTGAATGTTGTTTAGGATACTGAGGTCCAAAAGTCCGCGAGCGATACCGGATTGGTTGGTGGCTACTACTACTCGATAATCTGCGCGGTTCAAGCGGGCGATAGCCTCCAAGCTACCGGGAATAGGCAACCATTCGCTGGCGGATTTGATGTATTCGTCAGAGTCTTCATTAATGACTCCATCACGGTCAAGGATAATCAGACGCATAGGTAATAAGACCCAGAGGTCGTTATATTATCGTTCCAGCCGTGAGATATCCGCGACACGGAAAAATAGGGAACTCAACTGATTCAACAGCGCAAGACGATTGGCCCGTAACCGGTCGTCCTTGGTCATCACCATTACGTTGTCAAAAAAATTGTCCACTGGTTCGCACAACCCAGTCAGCTTGGTTAGCGCTGGTGTGTAATCATGGGCCTCGAACAGCGGCTCCACTTCCCGGCTAAAACGGAACAGCTGCTCCGCCAGTTGTTTCTCCGCGTTTTCCGCCAACATCGATTTGTCTACGGTATCCGGGATTATTTCGTCGGTCTTCTTCAGTATATTACGAATGCGTTTATTGGCAGCTGCCAGACTTTCGGATTCAGGAAAGGTGCGAAACTCACTCACCGCGCGTACTCTCTTATCAAAATCTCTAGGCCGGCGAGGCTGGCATGCCAATACTGCCTCTACACTGTCGTATGGAATGCCAGCATCCACGTAATAAGCCCGTAATCGATCCATCATGAAATCAAATACTTTCTTGGAGGTATCACCGGCGATCACATCGCCGTAGGACTGTACGCTGACGTTGAGCAGGTCCATCACGTCCAAGTCCAAATCACCCTCGATCATAATGCGCAACACGCCCAGCGCCGCACGGCGCAATGCGTAGGGGTCTTTTGTGCCGCTAGGAATTTGTCCAATGCCAAAAATACCGGCCAGGGTGTCCAATTTATCGGCAATGGCTAGTGCCTGACCGGCCATGGCTTGAGGCAGGCAATCACCGCCAAAGCGTGGCATGTATTGTTCGTCAATGGCACTGCAGACTTGTTTCGGTTCGCCGTCTTTGTCGGCGTAGTAACGACCCATAATACCCTGTAATTCGGGAAACTCTCCCACCATTTTCGTCAACAGGTCGCACTTGGACAACAAGCCTGCGCGCCGTGCGTGCGCAGGGTCTGTGCCCAGCCGCTCTGCGATAAGGCCTGCCAAGGACGATATCCGCTGTGTCTTGTCCCATAGACTGCCTAGCTTGTGCTGAAAGATGACCTGCTTGAGTTTGTCCAGACGCCCAGACAAAGCATGCTTGCGGTCTTGATTCCAGAAAAACGCCGCATCCGCAAGCCGCGGGCGCATGACCCGCTCGTTGCCTGCCCGTACCTGAGCCGGATCGCGGCTTTCGATGTTTGAGATAGTGATGAAATGGGGCATCAACTTGCCCCTGGAATCCGTTATCGAAAAGCACTTTTGATGCACTTGCATGCTGGAGACCAGGGCCTCTGGGGGTATTTCCAGAAAATCTGGATCAAAATCGCCGCTGATTACTACCGGCCATTCCACCAATGCAGTGACTTCATCTAATAAGGAATCGTCAGGATTCGCATTACCATGTAAAGCTTGCGCGGTCTCCATCACCTGTTGTTTGATCTCGTTACGCCGATCGGCGTAGTTCGCAATCACATATCCCTTGGTTTTTAATAGGGATTCATATTCCGTTGGTTCTTTCAGTGGCATAGGCTGAGGGTAATGAAAACGATGGCCACGGGTTTCGCGTCCTGCAGAGATGCCAAGGATCTGTGCGGCAATTGCTTCAGTGCCGTGGAGGAGTACTACCCAATGTACAGGGCGCACGAATTCCACCGTAGATGATCCCCAGCGCATTCGTTTTGGGATGGGCAGGCCTGCCAAGGCCGTCGTTACAATATTTGGTATGAGCTCTGTGGCCAGAACACCCTTTTTTTCGATGCGGCAGATAAGACGATCATTTTCCTTTTCCAGGTTTTCTACGGCGACACCGCATGAGCGAGCAAAACCGACCGCGGCCTTGGTTGGTTCGCCGTCATGCTTGAAGGCGGCACTAATAGCGGGTCCGGTGCGAACCTCGCTGGAATCGCGCTGTTGTGCGATAACATCCCTCACCAATACCGCCAGGCGCCTGGGCGTCGCGAATGACTCGAATGCGCCTTCGGTCCACTGGGCCACCAAGGCTGCTTTTGCCAAGCCGTCGAACACCCTGCGGGAAAAGGCATCGGAAAGCTCCTTTAACGCCTTAGGCGGCAACTCCTCCGTGCCTATTTCAATTAATAAGTCACGCGCTTCGCTCACTGCCTTGTTCCTTTAATAATGGAAAACCCAGGGCTTCACGTGCTTCGTAATAGGCCTGAGCCACAGGCCTGGCCAAGTTGCGAACCCGGAGGATATAGCGCTGGCGTTCCGTGACTGAAATAGCTCCGCGCGCGTCTAGCAAATTAAATGTGTGGGAAGCCTTCAATACCATTTCGTAAGCGGGCAACGGTAACCCGGCGTCGATGAGATGCTTGCTTTGTTCTTCACAGGTGTCGAACCAGCTGAATAACGAGGCAGTATCGGCATGTTCGAAATTGTAGGCGGATTGCTCGACCTCGTTCTGATGGAATATATCACCGTAAGTAACCCGGCCATCGGGACTCTGCGTCCATACCAGATCAAATATGCTGTCCACCTCTTGTAGATATAATGCAATGCGTTCCAGCCCATAAGTGATTTCACCGGTTACCGGCGCGCAATCCAGGCCTCCTATTTGTTGAAAATAGGTAAACTGCGTGACCTCCATACCATTGAGCCAAACCTCCCAACCCAAACCCCAGGCCCCTAGGGTTGGGGACTCCCAATTGTCTTCTACAAAGCGTATATCGTGAATCAGCGGATCGATGCCAAGCCGGCGCAACGAATCCAAGTACAAGTCTTGAATGTTTAAAGGCGATGGCTTGAGGACAACCTGTAGCTGATAATAATGTTGCAGCCGGTTGGGGTTTTTACCATAGCGCCCGTCCGCGGGGCGCCGGGATGGCTGCACATAGGCTGCGCGCCAGGGTTCTGGACCGATGGCCCGGAGAAAGGTTGCGGGATGAAAAGTGCCTGCCCCTACCTCCATATCGATGGGCTGCAATATTACGCAGTCCTGGGATGCCCAATAATCTTGCAGAGCGAAAATCAGGCCCTGGAAGGTACGTGCATCTTGAGACGTCGCCGACGGTGAAGGCTGGGCGGCCAAAAAATTATCCTCTCGCCTAATTAACAGAAATCAGCGCGCCAGTATAGCCCGGTGCCGACACCCATGTTAGTACACCCGGCCCCTACGGTTGAGGTTCCAGCTAATCCCTGTGCGCGGGTGGTACAAAACGATGTCAGGAAATAAGGCGATGCAGGCCGGGGTTACCCTGGCCTGCAAAAGAATAATCAATTAGTTGAAGTGAAGTATCACGGACGCGGATATCATGGTTAGTTCGGACTCCAGGTCGAAATATTCCCATTCAACACGCATACCAAAGAACGTGTTGGGACGCCACC
>JAZFSS010000046.1:0-3211 GCA_036446275.1 Gammaproteobacteria bacterium
GTGTAGCTGGATAGAGCCAGCGCTTTTCACTACAATACCGGCCGCAGTCTTCGCTGCCTGCGAAGAATCCTGGGAGGATCTATCCTTATGAGTGACATAGTTGAACGCGTCAAGAAGATCGTGGTTGATCAGTTGGGAGTAAAGAACGAGGAGGTCACCACGGAATCATCCTTTGTGGATGATCTTGGCGCCGACTCCCTGGATACCGTGGAGCTGGTGATGGCTCTGGAAGAGGAATTCGACTGCGAAATTCCTGATGAAGAAGCCGAAAAAATCACTACTGTTCAGCAGGCAATTGATTATATCAACGCCCATCCGGGCTGATCGAACTTCCTGTAAGCAAGACGCCGCGTCCAAATCCTCGGACGCGGCCTTTCTTTTAACTTGGGCGCTACGATAGCCCTCTAGAGCAGACACTTCCTTGGCTGAGCGGCGCGTCGTTATCACCGGTTTAGGTATTGTTTCGCCTGTTGGCATCGGGGTGCAGACCGTGTGGGAAAACATCCTGGCAGGCAAGAGCGGCATTGCCACAATTACCGACTTCGATGTTTCCGAGTTCTCGGTCCGTTTTGGCGGGGTAGTGAAAGGCTTCGACATCAAGCAATATCTTGCCGCGAAAGAAGCCCGCAAAATGGACCCATTTATCCACTATGGAATTGCGGCGGCGGAAGAGGCCATTAAGGATGCGGGACTGGAAATAAATTCCGAAAATGCCCACCGTGTAGGGGTCTCAATCGGCTCGGGGATAGGCGGACTTGGCAGCATTGAGAAATCCTGCAATTCGCTCCAAAAGGGTGGGCCCCGGAAGATCACCCCATTTTTTGTACCGAGCAGCATCATCAATATGGTTTCCGGGAACTTCTCTATTTTGGGGGGCTTTACGGGACCAAATATCACCATGGTCACGGCCTGTGCCACGGGCACTCATAGTATCGGCGAAGCGGCACGCATCATTGCTTACGGTGATGCGGATGCAATGGTTGCCGGCGGTGCGGAGGCGGCGGCCACTCCGTTGGGCCTGGGTGGGTTTGCGGCGGCCAGAGCCCTATCTACCCGCAACGACGATCCTGAAGCTGCAAGTCGTCCATGGGACCTCGACCGCGATGGCTTTGTACTTAGCGACGGCGCCGGCATCGTAGTGCTGGAGGAATATGAATACGCTCGCGCACGTGGTGCCAATATCTATGTGGAAGTGGTGGGTTATGGCATGAGTGCCGACGCTTATCACATGACCCAACCGGCGGAAGATGGTGCCGGCGCAGCGCGGTGTATGACGAACGCCCTGGGCGACGCGGGGCTGAATCCGACAGCTGTAGACTATATCAATGCCCACGGCACCTCCACGCCGGCAGGTGATAAGGCTGAGACACGGGCGATTAAGCGGGCCTTCGGAGACCATGCGTACAAAGTAGCAATAAGTTCTACCAAATCTATGACCGGTCATCTGCTGGGCGCAGCAGGGGGTGTTGAGGCAATTTTTTCCGCCTTGGCCATACGCGATAATGTGGCGCCGCCCACGATCAATTTGATTACCCCGGACCCGGAATGCGATCTGGATTTTGTGCCCAACCAGGCGCGGGAAATGCCCATCAATGTTGTTCTTACCAATTCCTTTGGCTTTGGTGGAACCAACGGGACATTGGTACTCAAGAGGCTGTAAATGGGGGTGGACTCACTGCCGTCCCATAAACCCTCCGACGTCATGCCGGAAACGGCAAAGCCGTTATCCGGCATCCAGTAAATAACAGAAATTCCTGGATTCCGGACAAGCGCTTCGCGCTTTCCGGAATGACGGGGATGGTTAATAAGACCGGATTGCTGTTATCTGCCCCCTGTTATCTGTAATCTGTTCCGTACCATGTCATCACCACACCACACACTAATTGAACCCTGGCATGGAGAGCAGGATTTACTCACGTTACACCGTGCGTATCCGCGGCGTTATCCTCATTTATTGGAAAGCGGCGCCCAAGGCCCCCATGGGCGATTTGACATCCTGTTTGGATTTGCCGGTGAAACCCTGAGCTTGGCTCATGATGGCAGCCTAAGCGGCGCTGCTACATGGGCCGGGTCCGGATTTCTTGCGGCTTTCGACCGTTGGTGGGACTCGCTGCAACTATCGCCGGACCCTGGTACCGAGGTTCCATTCCGAGGCGGATGGTTTCTCTATTTGAGCTATGAATTGGCCGGCGAGATTGAGCCACGCTTACGAGTACCGCCAATAAAAATGGATTTCTCCATGCCGATAGCATGTGCCACACGCTTTCCGGCAGCGGTAATCCGCGATCGAAACATCGACCAAACCTACCTGGTGGCGGAACCCGGTCGCATAGATCTGCTAAAACAGATGGCAAGGGATCTCGACTCACTGCCAAATAGAACAGCGCAATTTACCCCGCTGCCGTTACTGCGGCGACTTCAAGAGGACCCACCCGAGGATTACGCGAAGGGCATCGAAAGGATACTTCACTATATTCACGAAGGCGACGTCTTTCAGGTCAATCTATCCCGGTTATGGAAAGCCGAGTTTGACTCGGCTCCCTCCGACGCGACCCTTTATCGCCAGCTGCGGGAACACAATCCCGGACCGTTCAACGGTTTGGCCACTTGGCCATGGGGCAGCGTACTCAGCTCTTCGCCGGAACGTCTCGTGCGTGTGTGCGAACGACAAGTAGAAACGCGGCCTATCGCCGGCACCAGGCCGCGCAGCACGCAACAAAGAAAAGACCAGTCATTGCGCCGGGAACTTTTGCTCCATCCCAAGGAGCGCGCCGAGCATATCATGTTGATTGACCTGGAACGCAACGACTTAGGCCGTGTGTGCGTACCGGGAAGCGTTGTAGTGAATGAATTAATGACCGTGGAATCCTATGCTCATGTGCATCATATCGTATCTAATGTGCAAGGCACCTTGCGGCAAACCATAACACCTGGCAAGGTGCTTGCCGCCGTGTTCCCGGGCGGCACGATAACCGGGTGCCCGAAGGTGCGTTGCATGGAAATCATCGCGGAATTAGAACAGGACCGGCGTGGCCCTTATACCGGTTCTATGGGTTATGTAAACCGGGACGGTGATATGGATATCAACATTCTCATTCGCACCATGGTGCGCAGTGGAAGCGATCTGCACCTACGTGCCGGTGCCGGCATTGTGGCCGACTCGGTTCCCGAACGTGAACTGGAAGAAACCCGAGCCAAGGCTCAGGGAATG
>JAZFSS010000047.1:0-2953 GCA_036446275.1 Gammaproteobacteria bacterium
ATCTTGAACATCCTGCTCCGAGCGTTGCCTCTTATACTCAGAAAGCACGGGGACAAAGGCCTGGGAAAAGGCCCCTTCGGCGAATAGGCGACGCAGAAAATTGGGGATCTTAAAGGCCACGAAAAAGGCGTCCATCGCCAGGCCCGGGCCGAAGAACCGTGCAAACACCATGTCCCGCACAAAACCCAAGACCCGGGAAATCAGGGTCATGGAACCAACCGTCGCGGTGCGCTTCAGCAGTTTTTGGCTCATAGGTTCCGCAATATCAGAGAGCCCGCCGGGGCAATTTCCCTCGCGTACGATACAAGGAATTGGTCCAATGAAACTCGGTAACCGGAATCCGGGCCGTTGAGCAACCTAATAGACCGCTCAACATTGACAAAAGGCATAAAAATCCGCATAGTACGCGGTCTTTCAACATCCCGTAAGCAGGCATACAACCGTGGCCAATTCTGCCCAAGCAAAAAAACGCGCGCGCCAGGCGGTAAAGCGCAACATTCTTAAAGCCGGTCAGCGCTCGGCGCTTCGCACCAGCGTTAAGAAAGTGGTGGCAGCCATCGACGCGGGTGACGTCGCCAAGGCCGAGGCGGCCTATCGTGAAGCGGTCCCGGTAATCGACCATATGGCAGGCAAAGGCATTATCCATCAGAACAAGGCCGCTCGTCACAAGAGTCGCCTCAATCACCACATTCGCAAGTTACAAGCAGGCTGATCCCGGCAGTTACAACAGGACCAGGTTGTCCCGGTGAATTAATTCCGGTCCATCCACATAGCCCAATAGTTCTTCAATACGGTCACTGGCACAACCAATGATCTTGCGCGAATCGGCCGCGGAATAATTTACCAAGCCCCTGGCAATTTCCGCACCGTTCGGGCCATGACAGGAAACCAATTCACCCCGGGCAAATTCGCCATCCGCCGCGGTAACGCCCACAGGTAAAAGGCTACGTCCTGACTGTTGTAGAACTTGAACGGCGCCGCTATCCAGATGCAGCCGGCCACGCACTTGCAATTGCGCTGCCAGCCACTGTTTACGGGCAGCCAAGGGTTCCCGGGCAGGCCGTAATAGGGTTCCTAATTCCTCCCCTTCGGCAAGCCGCTCCAGTACCCGCGGTTCACGCCCGGAAACGATTAGGGTCGCGGTCCCGGAACGGGCCGCCCGCGCTGCCGCTTGCACCTTGGTCAACATACCGCCGCAACCTAATGCCCCGGAGCCGCCGGCAATACTCTCCAGTTTCGGATCACCGGCATCCGCTTCGGGAATCAGCTTCGCCTGGTTGGTTTTGCTGGGATCCCCGTCAAACAGCCCCGCTTGATCGGTAAGAATCACAAGCAGATCGGCCACCACCAGGTTCGCCATCAGGGCAGCCAGCGTATCGTTGTCACTAAAACGGATTTCCTCAGTGGCTACCGTATCGTTTTCGTTAACGACCGGAATGACGCCCAGGCCCAACAGGGCATTCAAAGTATTCCGGGTATTGAGGTAGCGTTGCCGGTCCGAAAGATCCTCATGGGTAGTGAGGATCTGCGCCGTGTGCATTCCATGTTTCTGAAAACGGGACTCGTAAGCCTGAACCAGACCCATCTGACCCATGGCCGCGGCGGCCTGCAATTCGAATAATGCGTGGGGTCGCTTGGACCAGCCGAGTCTATGCATCCCTTCCGCCACGGCGCCGGAAGAAACCAGGATTAGGTCGCGCCCCTGCTTGCGGAGCGCCGCCATTTGATCCACCCAGTGGTCCATGATTTCGCCATCGAGGCCGCGCCCCAGCTTGGTCAACAAAGAGCTGCCTACTTTGATTACCCAGCGCTGGCTTTGACCGATTTCGCGGCGACTTTTCATGGTTCACTATCCGGAGTGGTATCGAGAGGTTTTCAAATAATGCATTATCAATCGAGAGTCCACACTGTACATTGCAATGGGGTCATTCACCACCGGACTTCAGATTTTCCAAATAACTCATAATTTTCTGAACCAATACCTTGGTGCCTTCCCCGCTTAAGGCGGAAATCTCAAACACGGGTCCGCGCCATCTTATTGTATCGACGACCTGCCGACAGCGCTCCGCCCACTCCTGCTTCGTCCAAAGATCAAGTTTGTTTAGTACAAGCCAGCGCTCTGAACCGCCTAACTCCTTACTAAACTGCCGTAGCTCACCAACAATCGTGTGAAAGTCTGCTGCCGGGTCCGTTTCGCCACCCGGGTATCCAATGTCCAGTAACTGTAGTAACAGCCGGGTACGAGACAGGTGTTTGAGAAACTGGATACCAAGACCTGACCCTTTGGCCGCACCTTCTATTAATCCCGGCACATCCGCGACCACGAAACTTCGATGGGCTGCCACGCTCACAACCCCAAGATTAGGATACAAGGTGGTAAACGGATAGTCCGCCACCTTGGGCCGGGCGGCACTGATGGCACGGATCAACGTCGACTTGCCGGCATTGGGCAGACCCAACAAACCGACGTCCGCCAGCAGTTTTAACTCTAAAAATAAGTTGCGCTTTTCTCCGGGGGTACCCTTGCTAGCCTGCCGCGGCGCGCGGTTGGTGGAACTCTTAAAACGCGTATTGCCTAACCCATGCCAACCACCCTTGGACACTAGCAGCCGCTGCCCGGGTTTCACCAGGTCCCCAATTAATTCTTCCGTGTCTTTTTCATACACCAAGGTACCTACCGGAACCGGAATCTCCAAATCGTCGCCGCTTTTCCCGGTACAATTACCGCCCCTGCCACTCTCCCCCCGCTGAGCCTGGTAGTGGCGTTTATAACGAAAATCAACCAGGGTGTTCAAAGAAGGTTCGGCCACTAAATATACGCTGCCGCCATCACCACCGTCGCCGCCGTCCGGCCCACCAAGGGGAACGAACTTCTCACGACGAAAACCTACACAGCCGTCACCGCCGGCGCCGGCCGCTACACTGATCGTGGCTTCATCAACAAATTTCATAA
>JAZFSS010000048.1:0-6694 GCA_036446275.1 Gammaproteobacteria bacterium
CCAATTCCTTGAGAAGCTCTGATGCGTGAAATATCCTTGTCATTGCGAGCGTAGCGCGGCAATCTCATAATTTAGAATCAGACACTTAGAGATTGCTTCGTCACTATGTTCCTCGCAATGACGACACGTCAGAGCTTCCCCTGTAATTTACGTCTGAGCGGAGTTGCCTGGTAGGCTCTCTGATATTGCGGAACCTATGAGCCAAAAACTGCTGAAGCGCACCGCGACGGTTGGTTCCATGACCCTGATTTCCCGGGTCTTGGGTTTTGTGCGGGACATGGTGTTTGCACGGTTCTTCGGCCCGGGCTTGGCGATGGACGCCTTTTTCGTGGCCTTTAAGATCCCCAATTTTCTGCGTCGCCTATTCGCCGAAGGGGCCTTTTCCCAGGCCTTTGTCCCCGTGCTTTCTGAGTATAAGAGGCAACGCTCGGAGCAGGATGTTCAAGATCTAGTGGATCGGGTGTCGGGCACCCTGTTGGGTATCTTGTCCGCTGTTGCATTGCTGGGAGTCGCTGCCAGTCCGGTGCTGGTGGCGCTCTTCGCGCCGGGATTCCTGGCCGACGATTCGAAGTTTGCCGTCACCGCGCAGATGTTGCGCATCACTTTTCCCTATCTGTTATTTATTTCCCTGGTTTCGTTTGCGGCGGGGGTGCTAAATAGTTATGGCCGTTTCAGCGTACCTGCTTTTGCGCCGGCACTATTGAATGTCACGTTAATTGGCGCGGCGTTATGGGTAGCCCCAAGCATGGAACAGCCGGTGGTGGCCTTGGCTTGGGGTGTTTTTATCGCGGGAATATTGCAGCTGGCACTGCTGGTGTATGCCCTGAAGTGTTTAGGCATGATGCCGAGGCCTCGCTGGGGGTTCCGGGATGAGGGCGTGCAACGCATCTTGCGGCTAATGATGCCCGCCATCTTTGGCTCTTCGGTAGTGCAGATCAATTTGCTATTTGACACGTTGATCGCTTCTTTTCTGATTACCGGCAGCGTGAGTTGGCTATATTTCTCAGACCGGATGGTGGAATTTCCCCTCGGCGTATTTGCGATCGCATTATCGACGGTCATCCTTCCCAGCCTATCCCATAGTCACGCGGACGGAAATCGAGACGAATTTCAAGGCACGCTGGATTGGGCCCTGCGGTGGGCATGTCTAGTCGGGATACCGGCTGCAATAGGCCTGTTTCTGTTGGCGGGGCCGGTACTGTCCACGCTGTTTGAATACGACCGATTCGGCGCACAAGACGTGCATTTATCGTCGCTGAGTCTCATGGGGTACGCGTTTGGACTGCCGGCTTTCATGATGGTGAAAGTGTTGGCGCCGGGGTTTTACTCCCGTCAGGACACGCGCACGCCAGTGCGTATCGGCGTCATCGCCATGCTGGCCAACATGTCCTTAAACATCGCTTTCGTAGTGCCCATGGTGTTATGGGGGATTACCGGTCCACATGCGGGGCTCGCCATTGCCACGTCTTTGGCTGCGTACTTGAATGCCGGGATGCTCTACCGGAGTCTGTATCGCCAGGATGTATACCGGCCTCAGCCGGGCTGGGGCGGATTTCTGTTACGGATCGCCTTGGGCAATGGGGTAATGGCATTGTTGCTGTATTGGTTGGTGGCCCCCACCGAAGAGTGGAGTCTTTGGGGTGGTGGGGCCCGGGCTATGCAACTCTGCGGTTGGGTGGTGGGAGGGGCGCTGATCTATTGGTTGATCGTCGTTAGCCTGGGAATTCGGCCGCGCAAGCTTGGGCATAAGAGCGCCGGGACTTCGGAACAGGAGTGAAATAGGTCTGGCCTGCATAATACAAGTTACGGTACCGTATAATCTAGCACCCAATTAATGATAACGAGCGGGCGGGAACGGTAATTCTGTGGAATTGATACGCGGCCTTCACAATTTGCATCCCCGGCATCGAGGTTGTGCCGCAACCATCGGTAATCTGGATGGTGTGCACATGGGCCATCAGGCAGTGCTTGGCCAGTTGTCAGAGCGGGCGGTGGAATTGCACCTGCCTGCTGTGGTGATTACCTTTGAGCCGCAGCCCGAGGAGTATTTTGCGCCCCAGTCGGCACCGCCGCGGCTCACCCGATTTCGGGAAAAGATCCAGGCGCTGCGGCGGTTCTCCGTGGATCGGGTGGTATGCCTCCGCTTTGATCGTCGATTGGCAGAGCGTACTCCGGATCAGTTTGTGGAAGAAGTGCTAGTGCAGGGACTGGGCGTGCATTACCTGGTGGTTGGCGATGATTTCCGCTTTGGCAAGGAACGTGCGGGGGACTTCTCTTATCTACAACGAGCGGGGTCGGCAAAGGGCTTCCAGGTGGTAAACATGCATACCGTTGCCATTGACGGCGAACGGGTGAGTAGTACCAGGATTCGAAGGGCGCTGGCGGACGGCGATATGGCGGCGGCGGAGAAACTACTGGGTCGCCCCTATCGGATGTGTGGGCGAGTAGCCCGCGGCGATTGTCGTGGACGAACCATTGGGTTTCCCACTGCGAATATCTATTTGCACCGGCATGCAACGCCCGTGAAGGGCGTTTTTGCAGTGGAAATGTTTGGCTTGGACCAGGAGCCGGTGGCGGGTGTGGCCAATGTTGGTATCCGGCCTACCGTAGATGGCACACGCAGTCTGCTTGAGGTATACCTGTTTGATTTCGACCGGGATATCTATGGACAGTATGTGCATGTAAATTTTTTACATAAGCTTCGGGACGAGGAGCGCTACGATTCATTGGCAGCGTTGCAGGCCCAAATCGCCAGGGATGTTGATAACGCACAGGCATATTTCTCCAAGACATGAGCAACTATAAAGACACCTTAAACCTGCCCAAGACCGATTTTCCGATGAAGGCCAATCTGGCCAATCGGGAGCCGCAGGCCCTGGAACGGTGGCAATCCATGGACCTGTACGGCAAGTTACGTCAGGCCGGGAAGGGGCGCCCAAAATTTATACTTCATGATGGTCCGCCTTATGCCAATGGCGATATCCATATTGGTCATGCCGTCAATAAGGTGTTGAAGGATATTATTGTCAAGAGCAAGGGACTGAGCGGATTTGATGCGCCCTATGTGCCGGGGTGGGATTGCCATGGTTTGCCGATTGAATTGAACGTGGAAAAAAAGGTGGGTAAATCGGGCCAGAAAGTGGAAGCCGGGGTGTTTCGTAAGGCTTGCCGGGACTACGCGGCGAAGCAGATAGATAAGCAGCGTAAGGATTTTCAACGACTTGGGGTATTGGGTGACTGGGAACGCCCATACCTGACCATGGATTTTCGTTTTGAGGCAAACATCATTCGCGCGTTGGCCCGGATCGTTGCCAATGGGCATCTGCATAAGGGCGTTAAACCGGTGCATTGGTGTACGGACTGCGGATCTGCCTTGGCGGAAGCAGAGGTGGAGTATGAAGATAAGGATTCGCCTGCCATTGACGTGCGGTTTCAGGTGCTGGAAGACGAGGCCGTTATGGCACGCTGTCATCATGTAGAGGGGGCCCAGGGCAACGGGCCGCTATCCGTAGTGATCTGGACAACGACTCCCTGGACGCTGCCGGCAAACCATGCGGTCGCATTGAATCCTGACCTGGAGTATGCGGTAGTGCAGTGTGAGGGCAGTCACGGCAGTGAGCGCATTATATTGGCGGATGCCATGATTCGCGATGTCATGTTGCGGTATGGTATCGAGGATTACCGGGTAATTGCCTATTGTAAAGGTGTAGATCTGGAAGGTATCCAGCTGAAGCATCCTTTTTATCAACGGGAAGTGCCGGTCGTCCTGGGTAACCATGTCACCTTAGAGGCCGGTACCGGTGCAGTGCATACTGCGCCGGGCCACGGGCAAGATGACTATATCATTGGCACTCGCTACGGACTCCCGGTCGATAACCCGGTTGGACCGGATGGCCGTTTCCTCGCCGATATCGAGTTGTTTGGCGGCGATCATGTGTTTACCGCGAATGACAAAATAATTGATGTCTTGAAGGGTCATAACGCCCTAGTGCACGTTGAAAAAATACGCCACAGTTATCCCCATTGCTGGCGCCATAAAACACCCATTATTTTTCGCGCAACTCCGCAGTGGTTTATTAGTCTGGACCAGAAAGGCTTGCGGGAATCGGCTTTGGAATCGATTCGTGGCGTACGCTGGATGCCGGACTGGGGGCAGGCCCGTATCGAGGGCATGGTGGAAAACCGGCCGGACTGGTGTATATCCCGGCAACGCAGTTGGGGGGTGCCAATGCCGCTTTTCGTGCATAGAAAGAGTGGCAAGCTGCATCCAGGAACGGCACAGCTTATGGAGGAAGTTGCACTGCAAGTGGAGCGGCGCGGTGTCGATGCGTGGTTCGAGTTAGAGCCGGCGGAAATGCTGGACAGCGATGCCGCCGAGTACGAGAAAGTCACGGATACAATGGATGTTTGGTTTGACTCGGGCGTAAGCCATTTCTGCGTATTGGAGAGACGGGGAGATTTGGGATTTCCCGCGGATCTTTATCTGGAAGGCTCTGATCAACACCGGGGCTGGTTTCAATCCTCGCTGTTGACTTCCATTGCGATGCGGGGATTGCCTCCCTACCGTGCGGTGTTGACCCACGGTTTTGCGGTGGACGCCAAGGGTGAAAAGATGTCCAAGTCCAAGGGCAATGTAGTGTCGCCGCAGAAGGTGATGAAGTCTTTGGGCGCCGACGTTCTACGTTTGTGGGTGGCGGCCACGGATTACCGGGGGGAAATGAGCGTCTCCGATGAGATCCTCAAGCGTATGTCCGATGCCTATCGTCGAATTCGCAATACGGCACGATTTCTACTGGGTAATCTGCACGGCTTTGATCCGGAACTGCATAAAATTCCGCCGGAGCAGATGATTGAACTCGACCGCTGGGCGGTAGAATGCGCGCGGGTATTGCAGGAAGAGGTTCGGCGGGCCTATGAATGCTATGAGTTCCATCTGATCTACCAACGGGTGCATAACTTCTGTGCGGTGGACATGGGAAGTATTTATTTGGATATCATAAAGGATCGCCTGTATACCACTCAGGCGGACAGTATCCCCAGACGTTCGGCCCAAACCGCCATGTACTACATCGCGGAGGCCTTGGTGCGTTGGTTAGCACCGATTTTGAGTTTTACCGCGGAAGAGATTTGGCAAGCCATGCCGGGGGAAAGGGAAGAATCCGTGTTTTTGGCTACCTGGTATCCGCTGCCGGAAATGTATCCTGAAAAAGGTGAACATGCCGGGAAATTTGGGTTGACCTACTGGCAGTCCGTATTTGACATACGGAATGCGGTGAGCAAGGAGCTGGAAAAGATCCGCGCGGCCGGTGCGATCGGTTCCTCCTTGGATGCGGAGGTGGATTTGTACTGTGATGTCGAGTTAATCGAGCAATTGGGTCACGTGGGCGATGAGCTGAGATATGTATTTATTACCTCCGATGCGCGGGTTCATGGGCTGGATTCCCGTCCCCACGATGCCGTCCAGGCAGCTGTGGCCCAGGGCGAGTTATGGATTAAAGTTGCGCCGTCCAGTGACTCGAAATGTGTGCGTTGCTGGCACCATCGAGAGGAGGTGGGGAAGAGCCCGCAACACCCGGAACTCTGTGGCCGGTGCGTCGAAAACGTATCGGCGGGCGGAGAAACAAGGTGCTACGCCTAATGAATCGATGTCACGGGTAGGCTGAGCATGTCACGCCTTGCTAATAACCAGTTGACCTGGTTGTGGTTGTCGGGTTTGGTCCTGGCGTTGGATCTGGTCACGAAATATCTAGCGCAGCAGTGGCTGGAACCCTTTCAACCTAACGAAGTCCTGCCATTTTTCAACTTTACCCTTGTATTTAACCGTGGGGCCGCGTTCAGTTTTTTAGGCGATGCGTCAGGTTGGCAACGCTGGTTCTTTATCGGTATTGGCTTGGTGGCCGTCATAGTCATTGTGTTCTGGTTGCGCCGTCTATCAGCGGGAGAAAAATGTACCGCCGCGGCATTAGCACTAATCCTTGGTGGGGCGGTGGGAAATTTGGTGGAACGGTTATGGCAGGGGCAGGTAACGGATTTTCTGGATCTGTACTATCGTGATTGGCATTGGCCAACATTTAATATTGCCGATTCTGCAATTTCCGTTGGTATAGTACTGTTTCTGCTGGATGGGGTATTGCGCACGCGCAAGCGAGCAAGTGCAGCGACTTTGCGAGAAAATAACAAATAACTCTCGCCAAGACGCGAAGCTCGCAAAGATACTAAAAACTATTGTTAATACTCGCATGCCAAGCTTTTACTTGGCGTTCTTAGCGCCTTTGCGCCACCAAAAGTAGGCGCCCTTAGGCGACAGTAGGCGCTTTAGGCGAGAGGAATATTGTCATTTATGCATGAAAAAACCAGTATAATAAGTCAGCTGATTTTTTGGATGTAGACGGTAATGAGAATCTTGATGGCTAACCCGCGTGGATTCTGTGCCGGAGTGGACCGCGCCATCGAAATCGTAGAGCGGGCCTTGAGTCTGTTCGGCGCGCCGGTCTATGTCCGCCACGAAGTGGTCCACAACCGTTTTGTGGTCGAGGGGCTGCGCCGGCGAGGTGCCGTGTTTGTGGAAGCATTGGACGAAGTGCCCGCCGGTAATACGGTGATCTTCAGTGCGCATGGCGTTTCAAAGCGGGTTCGTGAAGAAGCGGCGCAGCGAAAGCTAAAGGTTTTTGATGCCACCTGTCCATTGGTTACC
>JAZFSS010000049.1:0-9420 GCA_036446275.1 Gammaproteobacteria bacterium
GTGGGCCTGTTTGGTGGTGCCGGGGTGGGAAAAACCGTGACGCTGATGGAGCTGATCCGCAATATCGCGGTAGCTCACAGTGGTTATTCCGTATTTGCCGGTGTCGGAGAGCGTACCCGTGAGGGCAACGATTTCTACCACGAAATGAAGGAAGGCGGTGTGCTGGATAAAGTGGCCTTGGTGTATGGCCAAATGAATGAGCCACCGGGTAACCGTCTACGGGTCGCCCTGACAGGCCTGACCATGGCGGAGTTTTTCCGGGACGAAGGCCGGGACGTATTGTTCTTCGTGGATAACATCTATCGCTACACCCTGGCAGGCACCGAAGTATCCGCGCTATTGGGCCGCATGCCCTCGGCGGTGGGCTATCAGCCTACACTGGCGGAAGAGATGGGCGTGCTGCAGGAGCGGATCACCTCCACCAAAACCGGGTCCATCACCTCCATCCAGGCGGTCTATGTTCCGGCGGACGATCTTACGGACCCCTCTCCGGCCACCACTTTCGCGCATTTAGACGCCACCCTGGTGTTGTCGCGCCAGATCGCGGAGTTGGGCATCTACCCTGCGGTGGATCCCCTGGATTCCACCAGCCGCCAGCTTGATCCGTTGGTTGTGGGCCAGGAACATTATGATGTGGCCCGCTCTGTTCAGGGTATCTTGCAGCGCTACAAGGAACTAAAAGATATTATTGCGATTCTTGGTATGGATGAGCTATCTGATGAAGACAAGCTGGTGGTGACCCGCGCGCGAAAGATTCAGCGGTTCCTTTCACAACCGTTCTTTGTAGCCGAGGCGTTTACCGGAACACCAGGCAAATACGTTTCCCTGAAAGAGACCATTAGCGGATTTAAGGCGATTGTCGCCGGCGAGTACGATAGCCTTCCGGAACAGGCCTTTTATATGGTGGGCGCCATCGAAGAAGCAGCGGAGAAGGCAAAGGAACTCTAGCAGGTGTTGAAAAACGATTTCCGTATCGTTTTTCAACAGCCTGTTAGCACTATACGAATCAGGCGGCGATTTTAAGTGGACTGCGACCCAGTAACTGGGGACTTGTAACGAATGGCAATGACAATTCATGTCGATGTGGTAAGTGCGGAAGAGGAAATCTTCTCCGGTGCCGCCACCATGGTGTTTGCCCCTGCAGTAATGGGCGACGTGGGTATTGCACCACGCCATTCGCCGTTGTTGACCAGGCTAAGGCCCGGTGAGGTGCGCTTGCAGATGGCCAACGGTGAGGAACAATTTTTCTATGTCTCCGGCGGCATGTTAGAGGTGCAGCCCCATGTGGTAACCGTCTTGGCGGACGTGGCGGTGCGTGCTAAAGACATCGACGAAGCCGCTGCGCAACAAGCCAAAGAACATGCTGAACGGGCCATGACCGATAAGAAATCCGAATTCGACTATGCTAAGGCCCAAGCCGAATTTGTCGAAGCGGTGGCCCAGTTACATACCCTGCAAAAACTTCGTGAAAGGGCGAGACGATAGAAGAAGGACAACTTGGTCCATTGTTAAGATTACCTGGCTGGGTAACGGAAAATAAATCGGTCTCGCTCATATCGTGCAAGTTGAAGTTAACAAGGTGGTTTCCATCATCTACCGTATCCATGGCGAGGACGGCATCCTGTTAGAGCAGGTGGATTTGCCCGTAACCTATGTACACGGCGGTGAGGGACGCTTGTTTGAGAAAATTGAGAGTGCTCTGGAAGGTCATGTGGTAGGCGATATCATCGAAGTACCGTTTGCGCCTGAGGAGGGTTTTGGCAGACATAACCCGGCTCTTACCTTCACCGACGACATTGAAAATGTACCGCCCCAGTACCGCCACGTGGGGGCCGAAGTGGAAATGAAAAATGATCAGGGTGAGGCGCGAACCTTTACGGTAACTCGCATGGAAAATGGCCAGTTGACAGTGGACTGCAATCATCCACTGGCGGGCAAGATGGTAACCTTTACGGTTCAGGTAATGGATATCCGCGATGCCACACCGGAAGAGATTGAAAACGGAAGTCCTGCCGCCCCAAGCCTCCATTGAACCTAACCCCTATGTTGCACGAAGGATTCGATTCTCAGGGCAAAGCCGGTGAAGCAGGTTGGGCGACCACCCGAAAAAGCATAGCTGTAGCTATGGTTTGAGGGGGATCGCCCAAGATGCGAAACCAGATTTGGTTTGAAATCGAATAGGCACGAACTGTTACTACCCACCAAACGTTGCTTACAAGCTATTGAACCATTCGTTGCAGTACAATGCTTATTTGAAAAGGCCGCCTTCGTGCAACATAGGGGCTAATTCCTCCCACCGAATTAATTCGGTGCTATGATAATAGGGTTGGTCCTGTTTCGATTGGACAGAGTCTTTTTAGAAAGCCCTGTTAATGATCCTTAAAAGCGGATGCCGCTGAGTACCATCATTCTAGCCGCAGGCCAGGGAACCCGCATGCGTTCCCGACTTCCCAAAGTGTTGCATGAGTTGGGCGGGAAACCTCTCTTGGGGCACGTTGTTGAAACCGCAATGTCCCTGGACGGCGGTACGATCCATGTCGTGTACGGTCATGTAGGAAAGCAAGTGCGCGATGTGCTGTCCCATTGTCCCGTGAGCTGGGTGGAACAGGCGGAGCAATTAGGCACCGGCCATGCGGTAGCGCAAGCACTACCCGGTATACCCGACCAAGACACTGTGCTGGTGCTTTACGGTGATGTGCCATTGATACGTTCGGAAACATTACAGCACCTGCAAGAAGCGGCCGGTCCGGATACCGTAGCTTTATTGACGGCCCATTTGGAACATCCGCGTGGTTACGGACGTATCCTGCGGGATGAACAAGGACACGTTGTCGGCATCGTGGAAGAAAAAGACGCCAGCACCCAGCAGCGTCTGATAAGTGAAATCAATACCGGATTTCTGGCAGCCAACTCCGGTCGGCTCAAGCACTGGCTGGAAGGGCTCGATAACAGTAATGCCAAAGGCGAATATTACCTCACCGATATTATTGCCCGGGCCGCGGCAGACGGTGTGACGATCCAAACTATTGCGCCGGGCTCCGAAGAGGAAATCCACGGTATCAACGACCGGATTCAACTTGCTGACCAAGAGCGCCGATACCAGCGTAGGCAGGCGGAACACTTTATGAAGGAAGGGGTTACCTTGATTGACCCGGGCCGGTTCGATCTACGTGGCAGTTTAGAGGTAGGCCGGGACGTAATCATTGATGTAAATGTTGTGCTGGAAGGAGACGTATATCTGGGTGACGGAGTTGCCCTGGGCCCGAACACCGTGATACGTAACACGCATATTGAAGAGGGGGCAATGATTTTGTCCCACTGCCATATAGACGGCGCAATCATCGGCGCCGGCGCGCGCGTCGGTCCCTTTGCACGCATTCGGCCGGAAACGGAATTGGCAACCGAGGCCCAGGTGGGTAATTTTGTAGAAATCAAAAAGACCAAAGTGGGAAAGGGGTCAAAGATCAACCATTTGAGTTATGTGGGCGACACCACGGTCGGCAGCAAAGTGAATATTGGTGCCGGCACCATTACCTGTAATTACGACGGCGCCAATAAGCACCACACTATCATCGGTGACGGTGCCTTTATCGGATCTGATACTCAGCTGGTAGCCCCGGTGGAGGTCGGTGCAGGCGCAACCATTGGCGCGGGTTCCACCATCACCAAGGATGCACCGCCCAATGAACTGACCTTAAGCCGGGTGCCCCAGACTACCCGCAATGGCTGGAAACGTCCGCAAAAGAAAAAATAATTAGGCGTTAGGAATTTACTTGTTACATATAGGCTGAATTTACATGTGTGGGATAGTAGGAGCCGTCGCCCAACGCGATATAACCCAAGTGCTCATTGAGGGGCTGAAACGCCTTGAATACCGGGGGTATGACTCCGCTGGAATTGCGGCACTCAACGGCGATGCGGTTCTGGAACGGGTGCGTACCACCGGTAAGGTGGCGGAACTGGAAAACGCTTTGCAAAGTAACCCGCTGCACGGCAACGTTGGTATTGCCCATACCAGATGGGCGACACATGGCAAGCCAAGCCAGTCCAATGCCCATCCACACGTCTGCCGCAAGATGGTGGCGGTGGTACACAACGGCATTATCGAAAACTATAAAGAACTGAAAGACAGACAAATTGAGCAGGGCTATCGCTTTACATCCGATACCGATACGGAAGTTATCGTACACCAGATTCACTACCACCTGCACCAGGGCATGGATTTATTGGCAGCGGTGCAGGCTGCCACCAAAGAACTGGAAGGCGCCTATGCACTGGGCGTTATCAGCAGTACGGCACCCGGACGGATCGTGGCGGCGCGCAAGGGCAGTCCCTTGGTGGTGGGTATCGGGGACGGCGAACATTTCATCGCATCCGATGTTGCCGCGCTGTTGCCGGTGACACAGCGGTTCGTATTTTTGGAAAACGGCGATATTGCGGATCTTCACTCGGACAGCATGCAAACCTTTGACAAGGCGGGCAACCAAGTGCAGCGCCCTCAAAAGGAATCGAAACTTACCGCCGATGCGGCGGAACGGGGCGCATACCGCCACTACATGATCAAGGAGATTTTCGAACAGCCCAGGGCAATTGCCGACACACTGGAAGGGCGTATTAGTGGTGAACGGGTGTTAGAACAGGGGTTTGGTACGGCAGCAAGCGAGGTGTTCAATAAGGTACAGGGCGTACACATCATTGCCTGCGGCACCAGTTACCACGCGGGCATGGTGGGAAGGTATTGGATGGAATCTCTGGCGGGAGTCCCTTGCAGCGTGGAAGTGGCCAGCGAGTTTCGCTATCGCCGGCCGGTGGTGCGCAACAATTCCTTGATCGTGACACTTTCCCAATCCGGTGAAACCGCTGATACCCTGGCGGGTTTACACGAGGCGCGGCGTTTAGGTTTTGGTCAGTCTCTGGCTATATGCAACGTGCCGGAAAGTTCCTTAGTGCGTGAGTCGGACCTGGTGTTTATGACTCGGGCCGGTCCCGAGATTGGCGTTGCCTCGACGAAGGCGTTTACTACTCAGCTAGTGGCAATGATGCTGTTGGTGATTGTATTGGGCCGGCGCAACGGCATGACTGCTGAGACAGAAGCGGAGTTGGTGAAGCAGCTGCTGCGCCTGCCAACCAAGATCGAATATGCCCTGGGGCTCGACGATCAAATCAAGGTGCTGGCGGAACAGTTTGCCGATAAACAAGACGCATTATTTCTGGGCCGTGGCGCACAGTATCCCGTGGCAATGGAAGGTGCGCTAAAGCTAAAAGAGATCTCTTATATCCATGCCGAGGCCTATCCCGCTGGGGAGCTGAAGCACGGGCCCTTGGCGCTAGTGGATGCCAGCATGCCGGTCATTGCCGTTGCGCCCAATAATGAGCTGCTGGAAAAGCTCAAGTCTAATTTACAAGAAGTACGTGCCCGGGGCGGGAACCTTATTGTGTTCGCCGATGAAAATACCGGTATGAGCCCTACCAAGGAAGTGCAAGTACTACCTGTTGCCTCTACCGAGGATTGCATTGCGCCGGTGGTTTTCACCATTCCCCTGCAACTGCTGGCCTATCACGTGGCGGTACTGAAGGGTACCGACATCGACCAGCCCCGCAATTTGGCGAAATCCGTCACAGTGGAATAGTAGGACCCGCGCCTTCGCGGGGAACGCCCTCAGCTTTCCCGGCCGGGGGCCGGTCCTACCTAGGAATCGCGCGACTCCAACCTACCAAACCCGACAAATTAACCTGAATTACATGGGCCAGGCAGGCCGACTTTGCCTGTAAGTCATTGTTTTTTCGCTTCGATTTGAAGTCGCCCCGCCAGTTATGGTAAAGTAACCTCGCATTTCGCTGGTCTGATTCTTCTGTTGCCACTCAATAACCATGGACTTCGTATGGCAATAGTTCAGGCTGCCGGCGGCCGCAGAGGCTGCTACGCACCGGCTAATTTCCGGTATTGACTCTAGGTTCAGGCGAGTACGGCTCGCCGGATGTATTGTCCGCTAAACGACCAATACCAAAACATTGCAGTTCATCGCGGAGGCGGTAAGTGAGCAACAATCTGATGTTTTTCTGTATACCCCAGCAGGCATATATGTGCACGGACAACTGCACGAAATTGCGCGATAGGCCGGTGGGTAAGGTGCCGGCCGGCGCCCAGCCGAAATTACGTGCCTGTGAAAACTGTACGATGCATCCCCTGGTGGATAACCGCGTAGTACCTACCATAACCTTGGTGGATTACCTCAAAGGTGGCCGGCCTAAGGTGGTGAACTTAAATTCCACCAGTAATAAAAAAATGATTCAAGAACATCTCGAGCGAGAGGCGGTATAGAATACCAACTACTGCCAGTGGTTATATGCAGTTATCCATGTTTCTGCGTGGCTTAGGCGCCAACCAAGTCATGGAGATAATGACTGGCTCCTGATCCATTACGACGGTGGAACCAAACACAGTCATTTTTGGCGAGGTACTGTTCGACCATTTTCCCGACGAGCAGTCTGTGTTGGGTGGTGCGCCCTTTAATGTCGCTTGGCATCTGCGGGGTTTTGGGCTTTCACCTCTCCTTGTCAGTTGTGTCGGCCGGGACGCCGGAGGTGACCAGGTGTTGTCGACCATGGATGCGTGGGGGTTGGACACCCGGGCCGTGCAACAACATCCTGACTATCCCACCGGTGCCGTACAGGTGACCCTGGCAAACGGCCAGCCCAGCTTCGACATCCTTGCTGACCAGGCCTACGATCATATTGAAGTCGATCCGATATTGGCGACTCTCGCCGATGATCCTGTTGAGCTGATATACATGGGGACACTCGTTGGCCGCAGTCCGCGATCCAGTGCTACCCTACATACCTTGATCGAACGGTTACAGGCATCGGTATTCGTAGATGTCAATTTGCGCAGTCCATGGTGGGAGCTGGATAGAGTTCAGCAGGTGTTGGATAACGCGCGCTGGGCCAAGCTTAACGATATAGAAATGAACACTGTATTGGGACAGGAACTTTCCCCGCAGGAATTAATTCCGGCCGCCCGCTCGCTTTTGGAGCGCCTTAAACTGGATCTTCTAATCCTTACCCTAGGGGCTGACGGTGCTGCATTTATCAGCGCCAAAGGTGTGGAGCAGGGAGCGCCGGTGCCGGTCGCCAATCTGGTGGATACAGTCGGCGCCGGCGATGCCTTCAGTTCCGTTACCTTGCTGGGTCTTATTAGAGACTGGCCGTTACCGGTGACGCTGCAGCGGGCCTTGCAGTTCGCGTCGCGGATCTGCGGGCAGCGGGGCGCTACCGCCATGAATCGTAACCTTTACCGTGAAATGCTGGAAGATTGGGGAACATGATCCGTTATATCGACACCGATCTTTACATTGTTCTGGTAAGTCCTCACGGTCTTATGCGCGGTCAGAATCTGGAACTGGGACGCGATGCGGACACCGGAGGACAAACCCAGTATGTGGTGGAGCTGGCCAAGGCGCTGGCGCGCCATCCCGATATCGGCAGGGTGGATTTGTTGACCCGCCAGGTATTCGACCCCAAGGTCTCCGAAGATTATGCGGAACCGATAGAAACCCTTAGCGATAAGGCCTCTATTATTCGCCTTCCCTGCGGCCCGCGCCGCTACCTGCGCAAGGAAGTGCTGTGGCCCTACCTGGATGTACTCAATGATAACGCCTTGCAACACATTCGGCGCGTGGGCCGGGTACCCGACGTCATTCACAGTCACTATGCCGATGGTGGTTATGTAGGGGCGCGGCTTGCTTCACTACTGGGAATTCCGTTAATCCATACCGGTCATTCCCTTGGCCGCGTCAAGCGCCAACGATTATTGGATCAGGGCATGAGGGCGGAAAACATCGATTCCCATTACAACATGGCGCCGCGTATTGAGGCAGAGGAATTTGTGCTGGACAGCGCCGCGGTGGTGGTGGCAAGTACCAACCAGGAGGTGGAAGAACAATACAGCTTGTACGATAACTACGAACCTCGGCGCATGGTGGTAATACCGCCCGGCGTGGACTTAGACCGTTTCTATCCACCACGCCGGGGCGAGTGGATGCCGCCGATCTGGGATCAACTGCAACCCTTTTTACGGCATCCCCGCCGGCCTATCATTCTCGCCCTTTCCCGTCCCGACGAACGCAAGAACATACAGGCATTAGTGCGCGCCTATGGAGAAAACCATCGCCTGCGTGACATGGCGAATCTGGTCATTGTTGCGGGCAACCGGGACGACATCAGCACCATGGATAGAGGCGCCCGCAATGTCATGACGGAAATCCTGCTGCTGGTGGATCGCTATAACCTGTACGGATCAGTGGCGATTCCCAAGCAACACCAGGCCGTGGATGTACCCCATCTGTACCGGCTTGCGGCGAAAAGTCATGGTGTATTTGTCAATCCGGCGTTAACGGAACCCTTTGGTTTGACGCTGATCGAGGCCGCCGCCAGTGGTTTACCCATCGTTGCCACCAGGGACGGCGGACCTAAGGATATCTTGCGTTATTGTCACAATGGCGTGCTCATCGATCCCCTGGATCATCATGACCTGAGCAAGGCTTTGGAACATGTGTTGGAAGACCGTGGCCGCTGGCGCAAGTGGTCGAAGAACGGCATAACCGGCGCCCGCAAGCACTACTCCTGGGACAGGCACGTGGAGCAATACCTAAAGGCAATCCGCAAAACCTGGAAGGGCAAAACAAGACAGCGCAACCTGGCCCAGGTAAAATCCCGCCTGCCCACGGTGGATCGCATCCTGATCTGCGATCTGGATGAGACATTATTGGGGGATGCAAGGGCGTTGAAGGTGTTATTGCAGCAGCTGCGGATTGCTGGTGACCACGTGGGATTTGGCGTTGCCACGGGACGCAGCTATGACAGCGCACTAAAAGTGTTGCGGGACTGGAACATGCCCATGCCGGATTTATTGATTACCTCGGTGGGTGCGGAAATCCATTACGGCCACCAACAGGTGCGGGATCATGGCTGGGAACGGCATATCGATTACCGCTGGGAAGCCGATGACTTGCGTGTGGCCATGAAAACATTTCCCGGCTTGAAGGCGCAACCGAAGTCGGAGCAGCACGCCTTCAAGATCAGCTACTATGTGGATGAGAAAAAGGCCCTTAGTGTGCGTGACATGGTGCGTCATTTACGGCAACAGCATTTGCATGCAAAATTGATCCAGTCCCGGGGTATGTTTCTGGACCTGTTACCGATTCGCGCCTCGAAAGGGTTGGCCCTGCGGTATCTGGGCGTCAAGTGGGGACTGCCGCCGGAGCGGTTTCTGGTGGCGGGGGATTCCGGCAATGATGAAGAAATGTTACGGGGTAATACCCTGGGCCTGGTGGTATTTAACTATAGTAAAGAGATCACGCGCCTGAAGACACGGCCGCGAATCTACTTCGCCAGAGGAAAACATGCCTGGGGTGTGCTGGA
>JAZFSS010000050.1:0-2237 GCA_036446275.1 Gammaproteobacteria bacterium
TGTTTCAGATCAATCCTTGTTGCAGGACACGGTATCTCGCCTGGACCAGATCGCCGCCGAGGTTGCCGATCCGGTTATAGTTTGTAATGAAGAGTACCGTTTTTTAGTAGCGGAGCAGGTTAGAGTTGGTGGTAAGTCTGCTGGCGCCATTATTTTGGAGCCGGAAGGCCGTAATACCGCGCCGGCGTTGACCCTGGCGGCATTGCATCTGAGTAAAGAGAACCCGGATGCCGTGATGATCGTGATGCCTGCCGATCATGTCGTTAGCAATCGTTCGGCCTTCCAGCAAGCTGTCTCGACGGGATACGAACTTGCCCAATGTGGACGCTTGGTAACTTTCGGTATCGTCCCGGATCATGCGGAGACTGGTTACGGCTACATCAAGAAAGGTGAGGCGCTGCAAATTGATGGCACCCATGCCGTTGCCAAGTTTGTAGAAAAACCCGATAGCAAAGCAGCAATGACTTACCTGAATAGTGGCCAGTATCTGTGGAATAGCGGGATCTTTATGATGCAGGCGCAGTTATGGCTGGAGGAGCTTGTCAGATTCAGGCCGGATATTGCCAGCGTTTGTCGGTTAAGTTATGAAGGCGGTGAGCGAGACGCTGATTTTTATCGGGTAGACGCAAAGGCCTTCCATGATTGTCCTGGTGATTCGATTGACTACGCGGTAATGGAAAAGACTGAGCGGGCGGCAGTGATTCCTATAGAGATGGGCTGGTCCGACGTAGGCGCATGGTCATCTTTGTGGGAGATTTGTCCCAGGGATGAACAGGGGAATGTTATTAAGGGCGACGTGTTTACGTATGACACCCATAATACCTTGTTATTTGCCGAACACCGTTGCTTGGCGGCCGTAGGCGTTAAGGATCTTATGATAGTAGAAACCGCGGATGCTATTCTGGTCGTCAGTAAGGACCACACCCAGGATGTGAAGAAGATTGTCGAACAGTTAAAAAGTGATGACCGGGAAGAATACAAAACACATCGGCGTGTATACCGGCCGTGGGGTAGTTATGAGGGAATCGACGCAGGTGATCGATTCCAGGTGAAACGGCTGTCTGTTAAGCCCGGTGCGTCGCTATCTTTGCAAATGCATCATCATCGAGCAGAGCACTGGGTGGTGGTAAAGGGTACGGCGAAGGTTACCCGCGGAGAGGATGTTTTCACCTTGTCAGAGAATGAATCGACCTATATACCAATTGGCACCAAACACCGGCTCGAAAATCCCGGTTCTATCATGTTGGAACTTATCGAGGTGCAGTCAGGTAGTTATTTGGGGGAAGACGATATCGTTCGATTTGAGGATATGTATAACCGGCATGTAGAAAATTAATGAACGTATTGGTTACCGGCGTAGCTGGATTTATTGGGGCAGCTGTAGCCATCCGCTTTCTTGATCGGGGTGATTCCGTGCTTGGGATCGATAATCTGAACGACTATTACGATATTAATCTCAAGAAATCCCGGTTACGCCGCTGTGAATCCTGCAGCGGGTTCCGGTTTAAACAAATGGATGTCGCGGACCGCCATGCAATGGCGGGATTATTTGGGGATAATTCGTTCGATGTTGTGGTGCATTTGGCTGCACAGGCAGGGGTGCGCCACTCAATAGAAGACCCTTTTTCATATATTGACGCAAATTTAGTAGGTTTTGGCAATATTCTGGAAGGCTGCCGTCATGCTGGTGTAACTCATCTGGTGTTTGCCTCCTCGAGTTCGGTGTACGGTGCCAATGGCCGGTTGCCGTTTTCCGAGCACGATAACGTTGATCACCCCGTGTCACTTTACGGCGCAACCAAGAAGGCTAATGAGCTGATGGCGCACAGCTACGCGCACTTATACCAACTGCCTTGCACAGGACTTCGGTTTTTTACTGTATATGGGCCGTGGGGCAGGCCTGATATGGCTTTGTTCCGTTTCACCAAACGAATTATTAACGGCGACCCAATCCCTGTATTTAACAAAGGACAGATGGTGAGGGACTTTACGTATGTGGACGATATCGTGGAAGGGGTGATTCGAGTAGCGGATCACACGGCACAGCCAAACCGGCAGTGGCAACCGGAGGCTCCAGATCCAGCGACCAGCCAGGCCCCCTATCGGATATTTAATATCGGCAATAATCAGCCCATTGAACTAATGCGGTATATCGAAGTGCTTGAGGAATGCTTAGGCCGGAAGGCAAAACTGGATTTATTGCCAATGCAGCCGGGAGATGTTCAAGCCACAATGGC
>JAZFSS010000051.1:0-14052 GCA_036446275.1 Gammaproteobacteria bacterium
GTAATCGAATAGGCTGCTTTCTGTAGTGGCAACGATATCCGAGGCTGCAAGTCCAGGCGGTGACCGGATAACTTCACGTCGTGATCAAAATATGTGTACTCCGCCTTCAGGGCGGATTGCAAACCCAGCGGTCGCCACGGGGAAGCCGCGACAAAACGAATTTGCGGCAGGCGCCGATAGGGCTTGTCGGCATCCGAAATGGCGGAATCCACGGTTTGGAAATCCTGTACGCGGGCGGACAGCCCCAACTGGTTACTCCGATAGGTAACTTCCGCACGGCGCTCCAAGTGGGTGGTGCTGGCAATATTCAGACTATCGCCGAGATCCTCAAAATAGCTGCGGTCAGAAACTTCCTTAAACAGCAAAACGGTATTGATACGCGGAGTCGGGCGACCGCGGTGCTCCAAAGCGATCAGGCTGCGGTCCTTGCCAAACTCATTATCCGAGGGCAAATATTCCACCGACGCCGTGCCGCTATTATTGCGGTTCAAGTAGCGCAACTCGGCTCCCAGCTGCGTGCCCCGCTTTTCCAGCCGTCGTGGTGTAATGATAGCGTCGCGGTGGGGCGCGATGTTCCAATAAAAGGGTAGGCGCACGTCCGCCCCCGATTCTTCAGAACCACCTATGGTAGGCGCCAGAAAACCGGATTTACGACGTTCATCCAGTGGAAAACTCAAATATGGCGTGTAGAAAATTGGTATCCTTTTGAAGCGCATGACCACGCCTTTTGCGCGCCCCACCCCTTTTTCTTGCAGCAGCGTTACGTGTTTGGCACTTAGACGCCAGTCTTCCTGGGCGGCGTCGCAGGTGGTGTAGGTGGCCTTCGTAAGGTGCTGTACGCCAGGACCTTCCAGGGTGACTTGCTTGGCACTGCCGCGGGCATGGCCCGCTGGAACGTAATATTCCACATCTTCCAGCTGAGCGTGGTTTGAGTTCATATCCAGCTGCATGCGGCCACTATTTGCCGATAACCCTGCTTCCGAATAGTGAATGTTGCCTTCCGCGGTCACACTTCCTTGTTGCTTGTCATACACTAAGTGTTGGGCCTCTAGATGCTGGTCGGCGCGTTGGAAGGCGACGTTACCTGTCAATGTATAAATCTGATTCTCTTGCAGCTCGACGGAGTCGGCCTCCACGTCAATGATTGCGTTACGCCTGGCCTCCTCAATAGAAGCAAGATTCAAACGGGATGAGCGGGTCGTTGTGCCGGCACAAAGCCGCCAAGGGTTCGCGGCGGGATGGCTGATCGACTGGTCGGGTGCCAGCCTGGCCGCGGGTGCCGGTATCCCGGTTGCAATGTCTGGCGCAGGTTCTGCCGGCTGGGTATCGGTTGGTGGGGCTGCCGTTGATTCAGGTTCAGTCGGTGTGGGTTGCTGTTCCGGCTTAACAGGGTCAGCCGGCTTGCCAACACATTCCACGGTTCCTGCCGGGTTGGTGTGACAGTCCCAGGCGGAGCCATTTTCGTCGGCGCCCATCGCTTGCCCGAATAACATCAGGCCGATAATAATGCAGGCCGTTTGCTGGGGAATGACTGGAAATCCTGTCACGGTTGGCGGCATATTTGTTATTCAACAGGCAGAATGGTTACTGTAGGAACCGGTTTGCGCCTCGTAAAATGGCACACAAGTGGGTTGTGTTCAATAACAAGGGGCAAATTTTCTGCTAATGGGGACAGAATTTAATGCTGTCCCCATTAGCTCGGCAGCAACGGCACTACGTTGGGATGTTACTCGGGGCCGGTATAATAGCCCGCATCGATCTCAGGGGGCGGGGTTAAGATTTGAAGGCGTGCATAGCTGATGACAGAACGGTTTGAGATACTGCGGCAATGGGTGGCGGAACGCTTGGGAAGGGAGGATTTCTCCTTGCAACCGGCGTCCGAAGACGCCAGCTTTCGCAGCTACTTTCGTGTTCAGTATGATGCTACCAGCTATATTGTTATGGATGCCCCGCCTGCGAGGGAGGATAGCAAACCTTTTATCGAAGTCTCCCGCAGTTTCCATGCCCTGGGCCTGAATGTTCCCGAGGTATTGGAAGTTGACTTACAGCGGGGATTTTTACTGCTAACTGATCTCGGCAGCCGCTTATATCTAGATGCCCTCAATGAAGATACCGTGGAGCGCCTGTATGGCGATGCCATGGGCGCACTGTTGGTATTGCAAGCCTGTGGTCCGGCAACAGAGCAACTGCCAGCTTATAACCATAGACTGCTTTGGGACGAGATGGAGTTATTTCGCGACTGGTTATTGCAGCAGCATCTCGGCATAGAGCTGGGCCCGGATCAACAGCAACTGCTGGATAAAACCTTTGCAAAATTGGCGGAGATGGCGCTTCTGCAACCACGTACCTGCGTACATCGTGATTATCATTCCCGCAATTTAATGGTGACAGAGAAAAACAATCCCGGCATCCTGGACTTTCAGGACGCCGTGATAGGTCCGATTACCTATGACTTGGTGTCTTTACTGCGGGATTGTTACATCGATTGGCCGCGGGCCAGAGTGCTGGAATGGGTGTTGGGATATCAAGAACTGGCACTCCAATCCGGCGTACTAAAAGACGTGGAAGAACAGCATTTTCTGCGCTGGTTTGACTGGATGGGGGTGCAGCGGCATTTGAAGGCCGCGGGTATTTTTGCGCGTTTGAACTACCGTGATGGCAAGCCTGGGTTTCTACAAGATATTCCACGCACCGTGAGCTATATCGGTGAAGTGGCCGGCCGATATGAGGAACTGGCGGATTTGCATGAGTTGGTGACGATGCGGGTAATGCCTCGGTTAGATGAAATTAGGAATTAGGAATGGAAAATGAAGAATTAAAGGGATGGGTGTGTCGATCATTACATTTATTCCGCCGGCCAAACTTATGAAAGCAATGATTCTCGCGGCAGGCCGGGGTGAGCGCATGGGCTCCCTTACCGATCGCAAGCCAAAACCGCTCCTGGAAGCCGGCGGGAAATCGTTAATCGAATATCGGATCGAAGCATTGGCAAAGGCTGGATTCCGGCAGTTGGTTATCAATCACGCCCACCTTGGAGAACAAATTGAAGCGGCCCTGGGTGACGGTGCCAGCTACGGTGTAGAGATCCAATATTCACCGGAACCGGAGGGCGCGTTGGAAACCGGGGGAGGAATACGGCGCGCCCTTCCGTTACTTGGTGACGAGCCTTTTGTGGTGACGAACGGTGATATTTGGACGGACTTCCCATTTATGACCTTGCCTGAATCACCGTCAGGATTGGTTCACCTGGTGCTGGTCGATAATCCACCCCACCACCGGTCGGGCGATTTTGCCTTGCATGGTGAAAGGGTGGTTTCTCAGGGCAGTCCTATGTTGACCTTCAGCGGCATAGGCGTGTTTCGCGCCGAATTATTTCAGGACAATAGTACGACACGATTTCCGCTAGCCCCGTTGTTGTATAAGGCAATAGATAACCAGCAGGCAAGCGGCGAATATTATGCCGGCTATTGGCAGGATGTAGGTACGCCGGAAAGGCTGGCGGATTTGCGGCACTATTTATCCACAGATCATTGACCGAGGTCGGAAACTAATGGGACAGGAAATCGACGACAGCGAATTTACCGCAGCGGATTTTTCGGAATTTTCCCGTCGGCTTGCGCTGGAGACCGAACTGTTAGGCCGCTGGTTTGACGGGAGCGGCCTGTCCCAGCAGGACGACGTCGGAGGCTTTGAGCTGGAGGCTTGGCTAGTGGATGCCGAGGCACGGCCGGCACCCATTAACGAGGTCTATTTAATTCATCTAAATGACGATCTGGCAACACCGGAATTGGCCCGTTTCAACGTTGAGTTCAATGTTCCCCACGAGCCTCTGGTAGGCCCCTTTTTCCGCCATGTCCATCAAAAACTGGATTCCATATGGTCACGAGCGGTGCAGGCGGCACGGGAAATTGGCGCGGGTTTAGTCATGATCGGGACCTTGCCGACTTTGCAGGAACAGCAGCTGAACCCCAGTAACATGTCGGACCTGAATCGTTACCGGGCGCTGAATGAGCAGGTGTTTCGGCAGCGTCAGGGCAGGCCAATAGACCTGGATATTGTGGGCCGCGAGCACCTTTCTATTCAGACGGAAAGCGTAATGCTGGAATCCGCCACTACGTCTTTTCAAATTCATCTCAAGGTTGTACCCCAGCGCGCGGTTCGTTTCCTTAATGCCGCCATGGTGGCTTCGGCGCCTATGGTAGCCGTTGCCGCGAATTCCCCTTACCTCTATGGCAAAGATCTATGGGCGGAGACCCGAATTCCACTTTTCGAGCAGTCGATTGAGGTAGGCGGGTTCGATGGTGCTTCCCAAGGCCCAATGCGCCGGGTCGGTTTTGGCACCGGATATGTGCGCGATTCATTATTCGAATGTTTTGAAGAAAACCAGGAACACTACCCAGTGTTGCTGCCTACGCTATTCGATGAGCCTGCGGAGAAGCTGGCCCATTTACGGCTCCATAATGGCACGATCTGGCGTTGGACCCGGCCCTTAATCGGTTTCGACGACGACGGCACCCCCCATCTGCGTATTGAACACCGTGTATTACCAGCGGGGCCATCGGTCATCGACTGCGTTGCCAACGCGGCATTCTTTTTTGGCCTGGTAGAGTTTCTAGCCTCCCGGGAAATTGCACCGGAGTTGCAGCTCCCCTTCGCCCAGGCTCGGGATAACTTCTACAATGCTGCACGGGACGGCCTGCAAGCCCGCATTACCTGGCTCGATTCCCGCAATACCACTGCGCAAGATGTCATTCTGTATCATCTGCTGCCCATGGCCCGTACCGGCCTGGAAGATTTAGGAATTGATTCCGCGGACAGGGATCTCTACCTGGGTGTGATCGAAAACCGGGCCGGCAAGGGTTGTAATGGGGCTTCCTGGCAGCGTGCCTATGTAGCTGACCACGGTCCCGACCTGGTGCAGCTTACGCGCGCGTATCAGGCACACCAGGACAGTGGCGCTCCAGTGCATGAATGGAATACTGATTAAGCGCGTCCTGCCATGTTGACGCTACTTAGTGAAGTTCCCGACGCACTGCTTTCCGCCAAGACGGAGGAACTTGCAGATCTGCTGCCGGGCCCGGTCCTGATTCATTTGCCGGGACGCCGTATAGAGCCGGTGTTTGTTAGTGTGCTATTGCACGGCAACGAAGACGGCGGTTTCTACGCCATACAGTCGCTGTTAAGGGATTACCGGGGCAGGGAATTACCACGCGCGCTATCTTTATTCATCGGCAATGTGACGGCAGCGCGCCATGGATTGCGCCGCTTGGATGGGCAGCCGGACTACAATCGCATCTGGCCTGGTGGGGAGGGAGGGGGTACGCCGGAGCATGCAATGCTGGATCACGTAGTCCGGGACATGGAAGCACGGCGCCTGTTTGCCAGTGTTGACCTGCATAACAATACGGGGGTCAACCCTCATTACGCCTGTGTCAATCGAATTGATCCCGATTTCCTGCATTTGGCCACCTTATACAGCAGAACCGTGGTGTATTTCACCCGGCCCCTTGGCGTACAGTCCATGGCCTTTGCGTCGCTTTGTCCCGCCGTGACAATAGAATGTGGGCAGCCGGGCGAGGCCCGGGGAGTGGACCACGCGCGAGAGTTCATCGAGGCTTGTCTTCACTTGAAGAACTTCCCCGATCATCAGGTGTTGTCCCAAGACGTAGACTTGTTTCATTCCGTAGCCATGGTCAAGGTTCCGGAATCTTTCAGCTTCTCTTTTAAGGACGATAGCGCGGATATCTGTTTTGTCGATGATCTTGACCATTTGAACTTTAGGGAGTTACCAAAGGGTACGTTGTTAGGACGCATACGGCCGGGAAGCGGCGTTCACCTGGAGATTTGGGACGAGACAGGGAAGGAAGTAAGCGCCTCCTATTGCAGTATCGAAGCCAATGAGATTCGTACCACGCGACCGGTAATGCCCGCTATGTTCACGCTGAATGAACGGGTTATTCGCCAGGACTGCTTGGGTTATTTTATGGAACGATATCCGTTACCCAAGTAAATCCGATTAAATATTGTTGAACCTCCAAGGTATTAATGTAAAAGCCTAAACCGCCAAGGACGCCAAGGAAAACTAGGTATTTCTTCAGAAATAAGGTCGGAATAAAGGGGTCCGAATAAAGGGGTCAGTACCCTTTTTGCGAGAAAGCAAAAAGGGTACTGACCCCTTTATTGTTTTGGCGCCCTTGGCGGTTAATATAACTACTTTTTAGGGCTTAAATGCCTTGGCCGCCTGCTGGTCTGCGTGATAAGAGGAACGCACCAAGGGTCCGCTGGCAGTATGGGTGAACCCCAGACTATCGCCCAAAGTACCCAGCCGTGCAAACTCATCCGGGTGTACATAACGGGTTACCGGTAAATGGTGCAGTGTAGGTTGCAGGTACTGGCCTAAAGTAAGCATGTCGCAGCCATGGGCGCGCAGGTCCTGCATTACCTGTTCTATTTCTTCGATTGCTTCGCCGAGCCCTAGCATCAAGCCGGACTTTGTCGGCACGTCAGGGTGCATCTCCTTGAAACGCTGCAAGAGGGTAAGCGACCACTGGTAATCGGAGCCGGGCCGGACCTCTTTGTACAAGCGCGGCACGGTTTCCAGATTGTGATTGAAGACATCCGGTGGGTTTTGTCGAAAAATTTCCAGGGCCTTGTCCATGCGGCCGCGGAAATCCGGCACCAAAATCTCTATCTTCATGTCCGGGTTGTGATGTCTGATGGCTTGCAGGCACTGTGCAAAATGTTCCGCGCCACCATCACGCAGGTCGTCACGGTCAACTGAGGTAACCACTACATAATTAAGGCCCATGGCCCGAATAGTGCGGGCGAGGTTCTCCGGTTCAGTGGAATCCAGTACTTCCGGCCTGCCATGGGCGACATCGCAGAAGGGGCAGCGGCGGGTACATATGTCCCCCATGATCATGAAAGTGGCGGTGCCATGCCCGAAGCACTCTCCAATATTGGGGCAGGAGGCCTCTTCACATACCGTGTGAAGATGATTTTCGCGCAGCACCTTCTTGAGTCGGTTTACCGCCGGCTCGGCCGGTGACTTGACGCGAATCCAGGCGGGTTTCCTTAATGGTCGTGTGGTAGGCACGACTTTGACAGGGATGCGCGCTACTTTTGCAGCGCCCCGCTGGTGTGTGAGATCTGTGTCGGCCATGTCGGTCATTTGGCGACAGTGTACCCTAGGAGTCGCGCCAAATGGGACTCTAGCCCGGAGCAAATCTCCAACATGTCTGCGGTAACGCCCAGGTCGCAAAGTTGTGTTACCGCTAAGCCGGGGTAGCCGCAAGGATTAATGCGGGAGAAGGGCTCCAGGTCCATATTTATGTTTATCGCCAGCCCGTGATAACAGCAACCTCTTTTTACCCGCAATCCCACTGCCGCCAGCTTGCGGCCTTCTACGTAAACTCCGGGAGCGCCGGACGACCTATTTCCGGCAATGCCGTAATCCGCCAGCAAGTCAATAACTGATTGCTCCAAACAACGGACAAGATCGACGACACCGAGCCGACGCCGTGCAAGGTCTATTAAGACGTACGCTACCAGTTGGCCGGGACCATGGTAGGTTACTTGTCCGCCACGGTCTGCGTGAATGACCGGAATCTCGCCGGGATCCAGAAGATGTTCCGGGTTACCGTTTAGACCAATGGTGAATACCGGTGAATGTTGCAATAACCACAGCTCGTCCCGGCTTGATTCATTGCGCGCAGCAGTGAATGCTTGCATCTGCCCCCAGACGGGGGCATACGTTGTTTCTCCTAAGTAGAGTACGTGCAATGTCTGGTCCAGAATATTCCCTTCCGGATTGTTAGGACTTTTCGCTGTCGTAGTTGGCATTTGAGATAACTTACCGGTTATTTGACTGACAATATAGTGCGCAGTCAGAAGGCCATTAGCACATCATCACAGTCGCTGAGATCCTGGTAGATAGCGTCTAATTGTGCCCGGCTGGTGGCACGGATGGTGACCGTGACTGAAGTGTATTTCCCGCCGCGGCTCAAGCGTTCGTGTGTTGCTCCTTCTCCCAAATCGCCAACATGTTTGCGAATAATGGTAACTACCACGGTCCCGATATTCGTATCGGTTCTACCCATGGCCTTGATAGGAAAACTGCAGGGAAATTTTAGCGGCGATTCGTCCGATTCACTCATAATTTGTAATCAGCGCCCAGGTACTGGAGAAAGGGGAGGAATAACCCAGCGCGTCGTAGGCGGCGAGTGTAACAGGGGTAAGCCGGAATAAGACGAAGGTCCAGTGGACCTTCGTCCCGGCGAACGGGTCCGCCATGGAAGGCGGACCCCGGGCTTTCGAGCGGAGCAGGATAGCGAAGCGAAGAAAGGTGGAGCGAGACGCCTCCGATTCGCGCGTAACCATGGGCGAGACGGAAATAGGCGACCGTCCTGTGAACGGTCGCCCCGTCACGCGGCTTCGCCAGGGATGGCGAAGCCCGGATTGGCGTAGCGAAACAGGATAGTGCAGCAAGCCAAGTGTAGCAAGATTAAGCGATGGGTATTCCTCCCTTCTCTTCAGCTCCATGTTAATTACGATCAAAATGACCCACTACCCGAACTACAGTTCTTTATTAACTATCCACTTTCACCGACGATTGACCAAACAGTGTTTTGACTCGTCCTACGGCCCGCTCAAGGTCGTCCGGTGGCAACATGTCCTTGCCGGTAGAAAACTCTTCCCCCAACCAAACTGCGCGACCCGACGCAATCAGTCTTTGGTGGATCGACCCCAGATCACGAGTCAAGCGGCGCAGCCCCAGGCGCATCATCTGCCAGTATAGGAATCCGCCCACTCGGAAATCCAAACCGGCCCGGCGCCAGTTGACGCCACTTAGCCTGCTGCGCCGGCCACGGGATAAAAGTTTCATGGAATCCGGACCATCACCCAAATCGAAAATTGAAACCGGCTTGCAAGTAGCGCATGCCTCCGCAAGCATTGCCATGCTGTCGCCGGTTACCACCAGGGAATCTGCTAATGCAAGATACGCGTAGTAGGGATTCTCGGTTGCATCCGGTGCCCACGGGTATACATAAGCCGGCACTTCCAAGGTGGACTGCAATGCAACCAACGCAGACGGCGGGGTACGGGAGCTGGTGGTCACGAGTAACGAACCGCCCGCACGTGCTGCCAACAAACCGGCCTCCCGGCC
The DNA here is from genome assembly GCA_036446275.1 of Gammaproteobacteria bacterium. Taxonomy (GTDB): domain Bacteria; phylum Pseudomonadota; class Gammaproteobacteria; order JAZFSS01; family JAZFSS01; genus JAZFSS01. The sequence continues at coordinate 9,167 of JAZFSS010000051.1, forward strand.
GAGACGCCGCCCCGCCTTGGGTCCCAGGGTATAGGGACCGCTGTTGCCGCCCATTACCACCGCAATCCAAGGCCGGGGAAGGTGGATGAAGCGGGAAGACCAGTCTGCCGCGGCCGCCGCAAGCCGGTCCTGGGTCACCCGGTGCAAAGGCATGGTGTTTTGCAACACCTTAGGATGCTCCGGCAACCGGTACTGCGGGGTCGTTACCACCACGTCAAAATGCTGTGGCTTTGTCCATGGGCGTCCGATATGAACCAGGCGCACCTTGCCGTTGGCCTGCTTCCGAATCCACCGGCACACGGGCTCATTGAGCAGACCGGCGGAAATCACTAAATCCGGCCACGGTGGCTCGAGGGGGCTGGATTTGCCTTTGACAATACCTTTTAGACCGGTACCGCATGCCAGGCTTGTGACGAATTCCCAGCGTCTGTGCCGGATCTTTTTTATCTCGAACGGCCAACCCAAAGCCTCGCCCAAGGCTAGAATTTGCGAGTTCTCGCCGGCACGGTAGCCCATCACCAGCCAAACGCGAGGTGGGACAGTATCCTGCGGGACCCCATTACCAGGGACAAACTCCAAGCTAACACCCTGATTTAGATTCGAGCTCATAGGCCAATCCGGGATTAATTACCGCTAACCGGCTGTTTATTCTATAAGAAGAATACGTCATAATCGGCGCCAGTGGCGACCAAGGCAAGTTTAGATACCGGCTCGCCGCGCTGAGTAATCGGCGCCAGTCCGGTAACAGCGACTTGGTCTTCCTTTCATGCCATCGCCCTGGACCCCTTTTATGGCGGCATATGAAGACTGTCTGGCCCGAATCTGCGAAATTTTGGATCCGTTCACGAAACAGGGTCACATTATTCAAGAAGATACTGAATTGGTAGCAGAGCTGGGACTCAGTTCTCTACAGGTCATGGAGATGATCGAACGTCTTGAAGACGATTTCGACGTCTCCATTCCACTTAACATCCTCCCGGAGGTACGCAGTGTCCGGGATTTGGGCGTTCAACTGGAACGATTAACGAATTCTCAACCATGAACATTTTTGATAAGTTTCAACCGATCGCCACAGTGCGTGGAGAAATGGAAGACATTGGAGTCTTTCCCTTTGGCACCGTAACAGAAAAAATTATTTCTGCGACGGAAGGTATCGTAAACGGGCAACGGGTGATCCTCGCCGGCACCAATAACTACTTGGGCCTCACTTTTGATCCTGAATGTATTGCCGCCGCACGCAAGGCAGTGGAGGAAGAAGGCACCGGGACGACCGGCTCCCGCATGGCCAACGGTACCTACGCGGGTCATGCAGCCCTGGAACATGAGCTTGCCGATTTTTTTGGCTGCGAATCCGCTATTGTATTCTCGGCAGGATATCTTGCCACCATGGGAATGGGCTCCACTCTGGCTGGACCCGGTGATGTGATTCTGTTGGACGCGGATAGTCATGCCAGCATCTATGACGGCTGCCGCATGAGCGGGGCGGAGATACTGCGTTTCAGGCACAATGACATGGGTCATCTGGAGAAGCAGTTGCGGCGACTGGGTGACCGAACTTCCAATACCCTGATTATCGCTGAAGGGATCTATAGCATGCTTGGGGACCGGGCGCCCCTGGCGGATATCGTGGCCCTTAAGCGTCGCTATGGCGGATACCTGCTCATTGACGAAGCCCACTCGTTAGGCATGCTGGGGGCAACCGGGCGCGGCCTGGCCGAAGAAGCCGGCGTCGAAGAGGACGTGGATTTTATCGTTGGGACCTTCAGTAAAAGTCTCGGCGCTACCGGCGGCTTTTGTGTCAGCCGGCACAAGGAATTGGAAGTCATCCGCTATGCCCTGCGATCCTACATCTTTACGGCGTCGTCCTCCCCTTCGGTAATCGCATCCACCCGCGTTGCGCTTAGAATTATGCGTGAACGGCCGGAGCTGCGGGTACGTCTCTGGGAAAATGCCAGGCGCTTGTATGAAGGACTGAAAGGCATGGGCTTCCAAATAGGCCCGGAACCCAGCCCGGTGGTTGCTGCATACTTGCAAAGCAGGGAACAGGCCCTTGCTTATTGGTCAGCATTAATCGAAAACGGCGTATACGTGAATCTGATACTGCCGCCGGCCAGCCCGAGCACTGCCAGCTTGTTGCGTTGCAGTGTCAGCGCCGCCCATACCCCGGAGCAAATGGATCTGATTCTTGCTGCATTCGCAACTTTATGTGAACCCAAACTGGCGGCTACGGCGAAATGAACTTGGCATCCAGACATACAGATTGAAAATGGAAAAATTGTCTATAACAGGCGGTAGGCGGCTACGGGGGCAAATCCGTATCTCAGGGGCGAAAAATGCCGCATTACCTATACTGGCGGCATCCCTGCTTACCGAATACCCGTTACGGGTGAGCAACATCCCCCATCTGCACGATATCACTACCACGATGGAACTCCTGGGACGATTGGGAGTACACCTGGAATTAAATGAAAACATGACAATCATGGCGGACGCCAGCGAAGTCTCCATGTTGCGTGCGCCCTATGAACTAGTGAAGACTATGCGCGCCTCCATATTGGTTCTTGGTCCATTACTGGCTCGGTTTGGTCACGCAGAGGTTTCCCTGCCTGGTGGATGTGCTATCGGCTCACGTCCTGTCAACCTGCATATAGATGGTTTACGGGCCATGGGTGCCGAGGTGGAAATTAGTGAAGGCTACATCAAGGCAAGCGCTACTCGACTAAAGGGGGCGCGCATCTTTATGGATTTGGCGTCGGTCACGGCAACTGAAAATCTGATGATGGCGGCGACCCTTGCAGAGGGGGAAACGATCATCGAAAATGCTGCCAAAGAACCCGAAATTGTCGATTTGGCCTGGTGCCTTACTGCCATGGGCGCCCGCATCAGTGGGGCCGGCACCGACCGGATCGTGATTGAGGGTGTGCCACACCTGCGGGGCGCCAGTCATCGCGTGATCCCTGACCGCATCGAGACCGGCACCTATCTGGTGGCAGCGGCCGCCACCGGCGGTGACGTAACCCTACGCAATGTCGCGCCACAACATGTCACGGTAATACTAGACAAGCTGCGGGAAGCCGGAGCATGTATTGAAACTGGCAAGGATTGGGTACGACTGGATATGAAAGGGAAACGCCCGCATCCAGTAGATATCCATACCGCCCCCTATCCAGCATTTCCCACTGATATGCAGGCACAGTTTGTAGTCTTGAACTCCATCGCTGACGGTATCGGCAGGGTCACGGAAACCGTATTTGAAAACCGCTTCATGCATGTACAGGAATTACAGCGCATGGATGCCGATATTCAGATCTGCGGTAACACTGCGATAGTACGTGGCGTCAATAAATTAAGGGGGGCGCCAGTGATGGCAACGGACCTAAGGGCATCGGCCTGTCTGGCCCTGGCAGGACTGGTTGCCGATGGCGATACCCTGATCGACCGCATCTATCATATCGACCGGGGCTATGAAGCCATCGAGGAGAAACTCGCGCAATTAGGCGCCCAGATTCATCGCATTCCCACCGGAGCCAAGATTCCAATGAGCAAAGAACAGGTCGCGCTGCAGGCCGTTAGCAACCGATAGTTTGCTCGGTTCTCGGGACGATTAAAGTTTGAACCGCTAAGAACACCAAGTAACTTCTTCTTCGAACCGCCAAGGGCGCCCTTGGCGGTTCAAGCACTCAGTGCGCAATCCCCGCGTCAGATCGCTTCAATATAGGCCTAGATCGCATTAGAAGCGGTAAATTATGCGCCTTTTCGGCCGATAACCTTAGGTAAGTGATTGAAAAGTTTTATCTAAGGTGGCTCCCTATGGACATACCAGGCAGCATCGCTGCTTGTACGATCCGGCCCGCAGTGGAAGCACCAACTTCCCAGGCGCCGAAAATAACTACCCTGGTTATAAGGGGATTATTGCGGACGGCGGTCATCACCGGCGTGATGGCAACGCCTGCCTTTGGGGCCGGCTTAACGGGCTCCGATACCACTGACACCAGCGTGATAACAATGTCTGCCTTTGGGGCTGACTTAACAGATTCCGATACCACCAATACAGACAACGCCCCCAAGCATGACGGCTGGCTCGATAAGTCCCATCGATTTGTATCGGGGCGGCTCAACACCTCAGTACAATGGTTTGATCATTTTTTTAGCGACCAACTTTCATTAGCCGAAGAAAACGCCGCTATGGCGATACGTTGGCGAAACGATTTTCGTTCTAGTGAAAAAGATGGCTTTGAATTCTCCTCGAGGACCCATGCCAATATTTCGCTCCCCAATATCAGCCGCAAGCTGCGGCTGATTGTCGAACGGGATAGAAACGGCACCGACTCCTTGCCGGAAGATACCGTAAGACCTGCTGATGATGAAGTAAACATTGGACTTCGATATGACCTTCGTAATACACAGATTTCCCGCTTAAGCCTGAGCGCGTCAGTCAATCCTAATTTCAAGGCGCGCTATCGATATATCATGCCAATCAGCTCCCGTACACAGGCGCGAATATTACAAACCGGATTCTGGCGCAAGGATGACGGCTGGGGTCAAACCAGCCGCCTGGATCTGGAACGCCAGTTTACTCCGTCCATTTTCCTTCGTTGGACCAACTCCGGCACCTATTCCGAAACCAGCGACGGAGTCGACTGGTTCTCTGAACTCATTTGGCTAAATCGACTGTCAGCACGAACTGCAATACGATTTGACCTCGGGGTTTCAGGCCTAACGGACCCGACTTTCCAGCCGACAGAATACATAGCCCGATTCCGATTTCGCCGCAACATTCACCGGCCTTGGCTGTTCTATGAACTGGAACCGGAGATCGCATGGCCGGTAAACGACGGAGACAACCGACGTAACGACCTGGCGTTCACATTTCGGATTGAGATACT
>JAZFSS010000052.1:0-3227 GCA_036446275.1 Gammaproteobacteria bacterium
GATAAGTTTCCGTTACCAAGGCGAAACAAAGTAATCCGACATTAGTAATTACCATGGATTATCTGCCTATATTTCTTAACATCAAAGGCCAGCCATGTCTTGTGGTAGGTGGCGGGTCCGTCGCGGCACGCAAGGTACGCCTGCTGTTACAGGCTGGCGGTAGTGTCAGCGTGGTTGCGCCGGCCCTTGGTCCGGAGCTCGGCAAACTGGCTGCGGAAAAATCGATTCATCACATTGCACGGGATTTCGAGGCGCAGGATTTACTTGACCGAGTGCTGGTGATCGCGGCCACCAATGCGCTTGATGTTAACAACCGGGTATCAGAATTGGCGAAGCGGCAGCGGATACCTGTCAATGTCGTGGACCAGCCTGATCTGTGCGGTTTTATTATGCCTTCGATTATCGACCGGTCTCCTGTTCAGGTTGCGATTTCAACAGGAGGCGCCTCGCCGGTGCTTGCGCGCCTATTGCGAACCCACCTGGAATCCTACATCCCGTCGGCGTACGGCCGGCTTGCCTTGTTGGTGGATGAATTCCGGGGCCAAGTGAAGCGGCAATTTCCCAATGTTACTCAGCGGCGTTACTTTTGGGAGCGAGTTCTCCAAGGTTCAGTAGCGGAGTTATTATTCGCCGGCCGCGAAGACGCCGCGCACAAGGCATTGGAAAAGGCGGTTAATGAGGCTGACAAGATTCCGGAAGTCGCCGGCGAAGTATATCTGGTCGGGGCCGGCCCCGGTGATCCGGATTTACTAACATTTCGCGCCTTACGTCTGATGCAACAGGCCGATGTGGTGGTTTACGATCGTCTGGTGGCGCCGGCGATTCTGGAACTGGTGCGCCGGGACGCAGACCACATCTATGCGGGCAAGGAGCGGGACAACCACGCCATTGCTCAGGAGAATATCAATGAACTGCTGATCCGCCTGGCGAAGCAGGGAAAACGCGTGCTGCGTCTTAAGGGCGGAGACCCGTTCATCTTCGGACGCGGCGGTGAAGAGATCGCAACCCTGATGGAGGAGGGCATTCATTTCCAAGTAGTGCCGGGTATTACGGCAGCGGCAGGCTGCGCTGCGTATGCCGGCATACCGTTGACTCATCGGGATTATGCTCAGGCGTGCGTGTTTGTAACGGGTCATCTCCAGGATGGTACCGTCAATCTTAACTGGGAGATGCTGAGCCAACCACGGCAAACGGTGGTCATTTATATGGGTTTGTATGGTATCGATGTGGTGTGCCGGGAACTGATCGCCCATGGCCTTTCCGCGGCAACCCCGGCAGCACTGATCCAGCAGGGTACGACGCCCCAGCAACGCACATTTCTTGCGAGTCTGAAAGATCTGCCGTCCGTAGTCCATAAACATGATGTAAAGGCGCCAACGCTGATTATTATTGGGGACGTCGTGCGGCTGCACGAAAAATTGCGCTGGTTCGAAGGTGACGAGATTGACGTGCTTGGATAACCGGTTCTGGCTAGACCGGTGGCGGCAAAACCAGATCGGATTTCACCAGCCGGATATTAATCCCTATTTAGAAAGATATTGGCCTGAGACTGGACTATCTCCAGACGAGTCCGTGTTTGTGCCGTTGTGCGGAAAGAGCCGCGACATGCATTGGCTGGCCGACCGGGGGCATCCGGTGCTGGGTGTGGAGGTTAGCCAGGTCGCGGTTGATGCTTTCTATGAGGAGCAGCATATTACCCCTATAGTAATCCGTAAGGGTCATTTTAATGATTACCGTTCGGACCAAGTGCAAATCCTATGTGGTGATTATTTTGATTTGGCAGCAGAAGATTTGATAAAAGTACGGGGGGTCTATGACCGTGCATCACTTATCGCGTTCCCGGAAGCCCTGCGCAGGGAATACGTACAGCACTTGCGCACCATTTTGAAACCAGGCACGCCCATCCTTTTGATTACCTTGGAGTACCCACCTGAGGAAATGGTAGGTCCGCCATTTTCCGTGGATGGAGTGGAGATTCATGCGCTATTCGAGCCACTCTATTCCGTGGAGTGTTTACACCGGGAATCCATATTGGACGAGAACCCGCACTTCCGAAAACGGGGGCTTAGCCGGCTGATCGAATCGGCCTATCGCTTGAGCTATCGCGCTTAGGCCTCTGCTCTGATCCAGTTATTCCGCTACGTTGTGCCGCAAAGAACGAAGCTCTTGTAGGTATTTGCTTACAGGGGGTTCTTCCTTTTCTTACAAATAAAGAAGTGCAGGAAGCAACGGACTGGCCCCCGCTCAGCTATAACTAAGGAAGCTATGATTAATTGAAATATCCTTGTCATTGCGAGCGCAGCGCGGCAATCTCATAGTTTAGAATCAACCACTTATAGATTGCTTCGTCACTTTGTTCCTCGCAATGACGACACATCAGAGGTTCCTTAAATTATAGAAAATGATTTATGGCAGCAAACCTCCACGCCCCGTTATGTAAGGTATTTGCGGCAAGCCTCGGCTGGTCGACCCCAAGATCGCTCCATATATGCGGTAGCTGTCATCGCCTCAGTGCCATATCGTAAGTATTGATAAAGAATTTCAGCTGTAAGCCGCTATATCTCCGATCCGGTAAATTTTGTGGAACTCCATATCGCTATGATCGTCTATACTCTATAGTACGAATAATAAAACTACATACGGAGGTGGTTATTATGGATAGAAGGAATTTTCTCTTTTGGCTTGGTTGTGGGGCCGCTCTTCTGTGTGTTTCCGTCACTCTGGTAGCCACGACTCCCACTTGGATTGAAAAATATCAGAGGGTGACGATCCATGGGCTAGGGCCTGGCAAATCTGAGACCGTTGTGGTGCAATTTTCCGCTGGGCCGGGCGATTACGCGGAGGTATCCTCGAACGCCGATAGCTATGGACTTATTGTTGGCAGCGAAATCGATACAGATGGGAATGTGGTGATTACCGTCCATAATCCTCTTTCCCAGCCGGTTTCCGCTTCACTATCGTTTACAGTCCGGCTTCATAAGATGTAATCCTTCCAGGCAGGAATTGGGCCCAGGTCAATTCCTTCTTAGAACCTCTTGGAGTATCTGTATTTTCTCGCAGCACCGCTGCGGGTGAGATATTATTGCCTGCAATGGCAACGATACTCCCTTCGGGGAAAGTCTTACTGAACCAATTCCCATCGTAGTGGCAAGGCCGTTTCTCCATGGCGCGACGATCCAAACTGCGGCGTACTAAGCACGTGCGTTACAAACAGCGCCGGCTTTTCT
>JAZFSS010000053.1:0-3736 GCA_036446275.1 Gammaproteobacteria bacterium
ATTTTTTCCGACCGTTCGAGAGTGCTTGTCTCCCACCTAACAATAGACCGCTTACCAGTAAACCAAACGCCCCTGGCAAAGGAACCACCATCGTAGCCATTTCCCCAGGTGTCGGCGTTTCCAATGGAATAAAATCCACGGCATTGTTATTGGTGTCGCTATAGGGAAACTGACGCGCCAGACTATAACCGAGAGGCGGGTCAATGGCAGGAAGACCTTCGCCGGCGAATACGGCGCTGCTGAAATTCCCGTAACCAACGGCGTCTATTGTGGTACTCCCGTCCCACAGTACGATGGAATCCGGTCCGTTCTGGAAATCGATATCCATAATCAAATCCGCATTGGGCACCCACGTATTGCCGCTGCCATCATCATCGCCGATCACAAAGATTTGGTCGCTGGGAATCGATCCCGACAGTGGAACCGTGAGATACACTTTACCACCAGTGCCATTAATTCCGAGCAGTGAGAATCCGTCCAACGGGGTGCCCGGGGTCCCGATCAACTCCACAAACACGAGCCCGGCATCAGGACCTGCCGCATCGTAATAGATCTCCGAAATAAGTAATTGTGCCTGCACGGGATACAGCGTTAGTCCCAGCAGCGTGAAGAGTAGCGCCTGAAAGCTACGCAGATAAGTTTGCTTATACATTGCCTCCTCCTTGAAGCCGTTAATATTATCTGTCCCGATCCGGCGACAGGCCACCAAGCATAACGCCGCGGGCTTATGGTGTGTATCAGTATTAACTGATTTTTTTGTAGGAACAGACTGGAATTAACGTAAGCATATTGCCCTTCTAACCGTCGCCACCCCCCACCACGATGGTTGCCATGCGGTCCGGATCTACCCTGCGCCGAAACGCATCACGGATCTTTTCCACTGTCACCGCCTCCACATTGGCATTGAAGGTGTCTAAATAATCCAAGGGCAACCGGTAGAAACCGATCATGCCTAGATACTCGACAATATTGCTGTTGCTCTTGATACGCAGGGGAAAACCTCCGGTTATGTTCTTTTTCGATGCCCCCAATTCCGCTTGGGTCGGGCCCTTTTCTACAAACCCTTTTAACTGGTCCCGTAGCACCGACAATGCCTCGTCCACCTGATCATTGCGAGTCTGGAGTCCAAGCCGGTAGGGGCCTCTTCGTTCCATGGGAGCAAAATAACTGTAAACACTATAAGACAGACCCCGCTTATCCCGGATCTCCTCACTAAGTCTTGACACCAAACCGCTGCCGCCAAGGATGTGATTGCCCACATATAATGCAAAGTAGTCGTCGTCACGCCGCGTCATGCCCGGAGCACCCAACATTACATGGCTTTGCGTCGAGGGATGGGTAATTCGCTGCACCGAGCTTTTTTCAAGCTCGCTCACCGGCGACACAGTCTCCGCTGCCTTGCCGGCAGCTAAACTCTCTACGATCTCCTGGGCAACGCGCTGCGCGCCTGCCCGGTCCAGGTCACCAACAATGGCAACAACTGCATTGCGCGCCACGTAGAATGTTCGGTGAAAATCACGCACCTGATCACGTTCCAATTCGGCCAGGCTTGCCTCGCTACCACCGGGAGCCGATGCATAGGGATGATTTCCAAACACCGCGCGATAGAACGCCTCCTTTGCTACGCTACCGGGCCTTTGTTTTCGCTGCCGCGCTGCTACCCGCATGCGCTGGCGCTGCCTGTCAAAATCCGGCCGGTTGAAATCCGGTCTGCTTAGCACCGTGGCAAACAACTTTACAGCCGGTCCCAATAAGGACGGATCGCTGAGACTGCGCAGGGAAACGGCACCCATATCCCGCTCGGAGCTGTTACCGTAACGGGCTCCCAAGTCTTCAAATCCGTTAGCGATCTCATCGGCGGATAATCCTCCCGCACCTTGGCTCAGCAGGCTGTTAGTTAATGCGGCCAAGCCGGCGTGTGCCCCGTCACGGGCACTACCCGCGGAAAAGATTACGCGCACGTCGACCATGGGCAGTTCACGCGCCGATACAAAATAAACCCGTGCCCCATTCGTCGTTTGCCAATGTTGAATCGGCTCCAAGGCGTATGCCGATGCCGCAAGCAGTACCCATAGGCACGCGGCCGCAAAGATTTGCCGACTATAACCTGCTACTTTACTAATGAGCATGGGCGGTCCCCCTTGACGCAGGCTGACGGCGGCTTCCGGTATCCTGTCTCGGCAAAGGCTCCAATATAGCGAGACTTAATCCGTCATCCACCAGATACTTTTCAGCCACGGCCTTCACTTGCTCGGCAGTAACCGCCCGAATCCGTTCCACGTACTCGTTATGCACCCGCCAATCCAATCCTATAGTCTCCAGGGAACCTAATTGCATGGCTTGATAAAACTGTGAATCCTGGCCATATACATAACCTGCAACTACTTGGGCCTTCACCCGCTGTAGTTCTTCTTCGTCCACCAACTCCTCTCGCAGCAGCCTCAGTTGATCCCGTAGTGCCGCCTCTAGTTCCTGTATGGTATGGGATGGCGTCGGAGTTCCACTCAGCAGCAATAGGCTATCCTGCCGATCGTAAGGATTGTATCCAGCCCCCGCGGCGGCGGCCACCTGAGTACCACGTACCAGATCGCGGCTTAACCGTGAACTGGCACCGCCGTCGAGAACACCAGCGAGCATTGACAGCGCATAGGGTTCCCAGGAATCGGGCTTTGTCGGTAACACAGGCACCTTGTAACCCATCATCAAAAATGGCACCTCTGCCGGTACGCGTACCGTTATCCTGCGCGTGCCTTGCTGTTTGATTTCGCGACGCGGTTTTGTCGGCTCGATAACACTAGGCTGCAAGGGACCAAAATAGGTGTTCGCCAACGTCAGCACATGGGCAGGTTCCACATCACCCGCAACCACCACGGTGGCATTGTTTGGGGCGTACCAACGCTTATACCAGGACGACAAATCAGTGACTTTCAGGTTTTCCAGGTCATCCATCCAACCGATGATGGGATTGCGGTATGGGCTATTCAAAAAGGCAGTGGCGTTAAACTGCTCCCTGGTAAGAGCCTGGGGATTATCATCCGTGCGCAACCGCCGTTCCTCCATTACCACCTGAACCTCCTTTAGAAACTCCTCCTCAGGAAGCAGCAGATTGCGCATACGATCCGCTTCTAATTCAAAACTTACCGGCAATCTGCTTTTTTCCAGGGTTTGGAAATAAGCGGTATAGTCGCGGCCGGTAAAGGCATTTTCGCGTCCGCCATTCTCGGAAATAATGCGGGAAAACTCGCCGGCCGAGTGTTTTTTGGTACCTTTAAACATCATATGCTCTAACACATGGGAAATCCCTGTGATCCCATCGTGCTCATAACTGGAGCCCACCTTATACCAGACCTGACTGACCACGATCGGGGCACGATGGTCCTCTATGACAATCAACTTAAGGCCGTTGTTCAGTTGAAATTCACGTACCGGCAAATTGCCTGCCAACGCGGTAGCGCTAAGCATCCAACACAAAACAGCAAAATAGTGCGCCTTACCCATCATTTGTCTTCCTCGGTTTTGAAGCGCTTACCTTAACAGGATACCAATGCTAGGATAAGCAGCCGATTCCTCGTCACCACGTTTGAGACCCTGCTAACCCATGTTTAGTTTCAATAAAGAAAAATCGCCTGTGGACACACCGGAAAACCCCGGTAACCAGAGAGTTGGGGTGATCGCCCGGCTGAAAGCAGGATTATCCAAGACCCGTCATAGCCTTACCGAAGGCATCGCGAACCTG
>JAZFSS010000054.1:0-2459 GCA_036446275.1 Gammaproteobacteria bacterium
GGCGTACCTTGCGTGCCGCGACGGACCCGCCACCTACCACAAGACATGGCTGGCCTTTGATGTTAAGAAATATAGGCAGATAATCCATGGTAATTACTAATGTCGGATTACTTTGTTTCGCCTTGGTAACGGAAACTTATCAAACCGGTACAAATACTATCCTCCCGGGCCGGCAACATCTTATGAGTCGGCAAGCATTTCATCCAATTTCCCCTCCGCTTCCAGCTCAGCCAGGTCATCGTAACCTCCAACGTGGGTGTCTCCAATAAAGATTTGCGGGACGGTAAGTCGCCCGGAGATGCGCACCATTTCTTTATAAAGCTTCGGCGCATGCTCCACGGAAAACTTCTCAAGGCGGGCTCCTTTTACCCGTAACAATTGCTCCGCCCGATGGCAGTAAGGACACCAGTCCATGGTATACATAAGCACCTTTTTCATAACTTATTTGTATAGAAACCCTACTGTGAATCATCCTGCAGTCGTGTTATCAATTCCAGTAACGGCTTCGTTACAGGCTCCAGTCTGCGCCGCATTACGGTCCCAATTGCGTTAGTGTGCGCAAAAATAGGTGTCACCACCGCTTCGGTTACCGCCGCCAGGCCCAGCATTGAACTTAGCATTGGAACCAACCCCCCGGCACAGGTGATTACCTCCTTTAGCCGGCGAAATGCGGGCGAATCTGACACATTTTTTGGGTCACAAAGAGCCTTTGCATTACTTGCAAGCTGCTGCACATCATGACTTCTGATCTCCGCGAAGCATACTGTCGAGAAATATGCGCCTATCGCGTCCAGCAGCCGCACCATCACCTCCTGATTTGCCGGTTTGCTCATTACTTTTTTACTAACGGCCAGGAACGTCTGCCCCTGGGCGGAAAGACAACGGCACAATTGCACCGCGAAAGGATTACCGGCGTCGGTCAGCGCTTGCAACTGACCGCTTACTGATTCCCATTGATGATGGGGCGGCAGCGGATCAGACAACTCGTCAGGCGTAGTCTGCAGGAATCCGACGTAATAACTGTTCTTGACCTTGCCCTGTTTCCATAAGCGTTGCCGTACTTCGTTGCCTATTAATCCCGGCTGCAGCACCAGCCGCACAGACTCCATCATCGCCTCTGAATTTTCTTCGAAAGGAAGAAACTCCACCAGGAACTCCGCCAGCTCATTACTAAATGGGTCGTCTGCGATACTTTTCCTGGCCAGCATGCATCGCGCGCTGTCTGCCTCCGGCAGGGACCACCAGGCACGCCGGGCCAATTCTCCCGTCAACCCGGACGCGTGTACCACCGCAACCACGGCCTCCGGTTCGCCCAACAACAGTAGTCGCTCGAGGCTTTCCTTGCGCGCCTGCCCCATGCGGGACCACCGCTTCAAGTAGACAGGGTAGCCTCCCGGCGAACCGAGCACATGACTGGAAAGCAGCTCACGCACTCGACGCAAATACTTATCATCTCTACAGGTTGGATTCAGCCGAATTGTCGACTCTCCTTCATTAGACAACCCATACACCGTCATCGTAGATTCGTTGATGCGTACGGCCTTCACGTCATTTGCCAACATGACATTAAGTCTGAATGCATCTTCGTGAGAGAGTTCCATAAGACATTGCATGGGGTCTGCGAATCGTCGGGTTACGCTGTGCTCGTGTGCCCGCGGGTGCTCGCACCCGCAGGGTACTTGGTGCCCGAACGGCGTCGCCTAAAGCGCCTACTGTTGGTAGCCTTTCGGGTAAATCCGACCTACAATTCTTTCACTTCTCAAATCCCGCCATGCGATACCATTTTTTTGCTTCCTCCAAATCCTTTCCCACTCCATTTCCCTCTTCATACATCATGGCAAGCGTCGTTTGCGAACCCGCCAAGCCTTGTTCAGCAGCCTTACGGAACCAAGGCACCGCCTGCTCAGGATCCTTATCTACGCACTCGCCTTCCAGGTACATAAACCCCAGCCCGTGTTGCGCCAGCGCATGACCTTGCTCAGCGGACGCCCGCATGTATTTTTCGGCGAGCTTGTCATTTTTAACCACTCCCAAACCGTTCTGCCACATAATGGCAACGCGCTGCTGTGCCTCGGCATCCCCCTGCTCCGCATAGGGTGAAAAAAGCTGCATGGCGCGGGCAAATTGCCGGGATTCGAAGGCAGCGATGGCGCTGGCAATAGCGATATCATGTTCGTCTGACATCCGTTACCTCTCGGTCTTTGGCAGCCTGACCAACCTCGGCGCCATGTTAAGAAGGCTGTAAATACAGTATGTTACCGCATAGCGCCCTTGAGGCGTATATCCTGGTTGGAATAATCATACAAATCCGGGGTCCACGCTCAGGCTCTCTCTATCCGGTCCGTTGTCTCTCCATTGGGATATGTATGGGAATGGACATGACCTTGTATTCTATCAGCGGGTTATGATTACCCCGGCAAAACAGGCAACGGAAAACGCTGAGGGATCGGGGTCAAGTC
>JAZFSS010000055.1:0-10639 GCA_036446275.1 Gammaproteobacteria bacterium
CGCGTTTGAGGATATTAAGGCAGCTCTCGCATATGCGGCCGACACGTCAGCGCACGAAGAAATCATTCTGTCGGAATCAGGCAAAGTCGCAGAAGGTTGATCAGCTCTACGACATGTCGTCAAGAAACGATACCAGCATCTGCATTGAATAACCGGGCGGTTGGCTCCACCCGGTAGAAGTGCCATACCGGTAAATACTTCTTCGCATAACAGCGGCAACTTCTACGGCTGTTCGGATTCCAAGACCAAGCCTAGTTCGGCAGAGCCAAAATTGTATTCTGACCCAATTTCTTTGACTATAATATAATAGCTACAATATTAGCTATTAATGGCATTATATGGTCTTAATAGTCAATATTTTATCTATATTTTTGCACTTAGATTGACATCTTGTTAAATAGTCATATAATTAGCTATTATTAGCAATATATGTCATTAATAGGCAATATTATAGCTGTTATGGATTATTATACTGCTTCAGATAGTGTCATTCTTGAAGAACTAGGTGAGCGCATTCGAGAGTTGCGCCTGCGTAAAAACATCACTCAGGAGGCCTTGGCCGAGCGCGCTTTGATGGCTGTCGGTACCGTTAAGTCGCTCGAGGCCGGCAAAGGAAAGCTGTCGACTCTGGTAGCTGTGCTGCGCGAATTAGGGGCACTTAGTCAGCTGGATCAATTTATCCCGCCGATCATGATCAGCCCGCTCAAGATGGCAATAGCCAGTGCCAAGCGGCCCGGCACGCGTGCGCGTGCAAGCAACAAAGACAAAAGTAAATGAACGCGGCGGTAGATGTCGCGAGGGTTGGTTTGTGGGGTCACCGCGTCGGTGCCGTCGCGCTCGATAATGCCGGCGTGGGCGTGTTTGAATACGATGCGAATTTCCTCAAGCTAGGATTAGATATTGCACCGATCACGATGCCACTTGAAGAAGCTCGCAGTGGCCACATGCTTCACAGCTTTCCGGCACTTAACCGAGAAACCTTCAAGCACCTGCCAGGGTTGCTGGCCGATAGCCTGCCCGACAAGTTTGGACAGGCTATCGTAAATACCTGGCTTGCGCGACAAGGTCGAAGCCCGGATGATTTTTCAACCATTGAGCGACTATGCTATACCGGCTCACGTGCGATGGGCGCACTGGAATTCATGCCTGCAGTAATTCAAAACCTGGATAGAGCCGTCGATATCAACATTGATGAGATGGTAAATCTAGTGCGTGAAGTGATCAGTCACCGTAATCAAATCAACGTGAAACTCACAAATGATGATCAGGAAAATCAGGATGCCCTGCTGGATATCTTGCGTATTGGAACATCGGCGGGCGGCGCACGGGCCAAGGCGGTCATTGCTTATAACGAAAACACTGGCGCAGTGATGTCCGGACAAGCGGAGGTCCCTGCGGGCTTTAGTCACTGGCTGCTAAAGTTCGATGGCGCCAGTGATATTGAACTGGGCGAGACAGCAGGTTACGGGCGTATTGAATACGCCTATTACCAGATGGCGCAAGCAGCAGGTATCAATATGATGGAGAGTCGTCTACTGGAAGAAAATAGCCGCGCACATTTTATGACAAGGCGTTTCGATCGCGTTGATGGTAACAAGCTCCACTTGCAATCGCTGTGTGCGTTGGCTCATTACGACTTCAATATGGCCGGCGCCTACGGCTATGAACAGGCACTCATGATCATGCGCAAGATCAAGCTCTCTAAGAAGGAACAACTTCAACTTTATCGTCGTATGGTGTTCAACGTGATTGCTCGTAACCAGGACGATCATACCAAAAACATTGCTTTCTTAATGAATCACGATGGTGAATGGTCGCTCTCTCCCGCATTTGACATGATGTATTCATATAATCCTACCGGTGAATGGACGGATAAGCACCAGATGACGGTCAACGGTAAGCGCGATCAGTTCACAAAAGAAGACTTACTAAAAGTGGCTATGTCAAGTGACCTTAAAGGTGCCGAAGATGTGATTCAGGAGGTATTGGACGCGGTTGAACGCTGGCCGGATTTTGCAAGACAAGCTGGGGTTGATAAGAAACGTATAAAGAAAATTACAAAACTACATCGAATAAAGTTTTAAATCGTCCTTGGAAGTAAAGAACCCTAGCCCGCATGTTGCACGAAGGATTCACATACAGGAACAACCTGTATTTTTTATTCATCAGCCTAAATATGCGTTTTAATCTAAAATACCAGCATAATCTTCAGTTTTTCGCCCGTCTTCGTGCAATATGCGGGCTAAAGGCGCGATGGGTTAGCCAAGTAGTCTTAGAATGCTAATGACGCGGTGCGTCCGCCAGCTGTTGTTTCAGTTCCTGCAATCGGGCCTCCAGACGGGAGGTTTTATAGAAATTCAGGTTTTTTGTGCGCAGCGCAAGGGTTAGTTGCTCAATGGCCGCCCTTGTCTGGCCATTAAGATAATAATATTCCGCCATGGCACGGTGGCTTTCCGCCGGATTAGCCGCCTTGTCCGCGGCCCGGGCCAGCAGGGCATACGTTGCAGGATCTGGTGTGGTTTGGGATTGCGCCAGTTGGTCCAGTTTCGTCACGGCCTCGGATGCTCGACCGGCGTTTATCAGCGCTCGACTGTAGTCCAGGGTCAAGGTCCGGTTACGGGGATACAACTTTAGGGTATCGGAAAAGATTTTCAGCGCCTTGGCGGTATTGCCATCGCTCAGCTCCAATCGTCCTAATGCGGATTGGTAGGCGATTCGATCAGGGTCCTTACGTACCAAATCCTGCAGTATGTTTCGCGCCCGCCGAGTTTCTCCCGTCGCTGCCAATGCCAATGCCTGGCCATAGCGCTGCACCTGCTCGCCGTCTTGGGAGCCGGCTTTCATTGGTTCGACCTCAAACTCTTCTACTAATCGGTGTTTATTATCAGCTGTAATCACTCGCAGCCGAGCCTTGGCAAGCTGAAACTCGACACGATCTCTTACGCCTTTTGCGCTGTAAGCAGTCGCTCGTTGCTCTGCTTCGGCAATACGGTTGGTAGTAACCGGGTGGGTACTTAAAAATTCCGGTGGTCTGCCACCGGCATATCGTGAACTTTGCAATAAGCGCCGGAAGAAATCCGGCATGCCCTCGGGGGCTATTCCTGAATCCGCCAGGATCTGCATGCCGATCCGGTCCGCCTCTTTTTCGTTGGCACGAGTAAAGTTGATCTGATATTGGGCACTACCGGCCTGAACCGCCATCATGGCCGCCAGCCCCGCCTCGGTGTTTTGCGTCCCCAGAAGAACCGCCCCCAGTAGCGCCGCCGCGGTAGGCAGGCTCAATTTGCCTGCCGCCTCATAGGATCGAGCCATATGGCGTTGTGTGATGTGGGCCGTTTCGTGGGCCAGCACGCCGGCAAGCTCACTTTCGGTCTGTGCCGCCGTGAAAAGACCGGAATGAACGCCAATAAATCCCCCCGGCGCCGCAAATGCATTGATGGCGTCGTCGTTGATCAGGAAAAAGTAAAACTCAAACGGCTGGGGATCGGCGCTGGCGGTTAGTCGTAGCCCCAAGGATTGCAGGTAGTCCTGTAACTCGGGGTCGCTAATGATTTCCACCTGATGCCGCAAGCTGCGAAGAAATGCTTCTCCCAATTCCCGCTCTTGTCGCGGCGATATCGTACCGCCGCCGGCGGCGCCGATATCCGGCAGTTGAAGTGGTTCTGCCGACACCTGAAAGGCTAGTACGCAGCCTGCACAGAATAGTAAGCTAAGATTTCGTAACCAGGGCGTAAACATAGGGCGTTTTGGATCGGTTAATAATTGTAATCGCTACTAGTAAGACCGCGCTGAAACCTAGGAGTTGCCCCTTTGCCGAACATGCAGTTTCCTCGTGATAACCGCAAAGTATATCCGGTTGGAGCCGGCATTATTCCGGTCATGGTTGCGCGAGATCGGTTGTCCACGAAGTGTTGTGTAAATAGTTCCTGGAATACACCATGCTGAAATCTATGGAGTGGTCGCGGCCACAATATAATATGATTACAAACAATTAGTTAAGGAGGGGCCATACAGATCACCGACAGTTTTACGCGCACTGCTTGTTTGGCTTACTTGGCCGTTGCAGATCACAAACGGCGTGCTAACTTGCGTTTAACAGGCAATTATCATATAAGCAGTACTGCTGAATGCCGGTATTTCTGTCAAGCTATTTTAGTGATGACCCATAACCGAGAGGGGTGTTGAGCCATGGCCGAGTATGACGAGGAGTTGGATGCTTCCGGGTTGAATTGCCCACTGCCAATTTTGCGTGCCAAGAAGGCACTCACAGCGTTGGAGAGCGGTAAGGTCCTGCGTATTATTGCGACCGATCCGGGTTCGGTGAAGGACTTCGAGGCGTTTGCCAAGCAAACCGGCAATGAATTGCTGGAATCAACGGAAGATAGCGGTAAGTATGAATTCTTGATTAAGAAGGGCTAAGGCCTCCTTCATTATCCTTCCTGGGATGTCCCGCAGGTCTCTGGGATATCCAAAAACTTCCAATTTCGATTGGTTGGTGCCCCTACCACCGCTTGGCCGTCCATCCAGGCGATTCTTTTGGAACGCTTTTTGCATATTTTTTAGGTGACTTTTTTTTGATTCCTTGAGAGTTAGGAGAAATTGCTATGCAAATTACACCTCGATCAATCACGGTACTACTTGGGTTAGTTATCTGCCTTGCCTTTCCTTACGCCCACGCTACAAATGGCTATTTTAAGATCGGCTATGGTTCCAAAAACAGGGGTATGGCCGGTGCGGGTGTGGCTTTTGGGCAGGATGCGACTGCCGCGGCGACCAATCCCGCCACCATGGCCGATGTCGGGCACCGGGCCGATGCCGGGATCGAGGTGTTCAGCCCGCGGCGGGAGAGCAAAGTGGATGCCACCGGGTTGGGCGTGCCGGGACTTGGCAGTGGCGCCAATACGGGCACTGTGGAAAGCGGCGCTGACTACTTTCTGATACCCAGCGCAGGCTATGTAAAACAGCTGGAGAATGGTCTTACGGTCGGCATCAGTTTTGTCGCCAATGGCGGTATGAATACCCGTTACAATCGGAACCTCTATAGCGAGGGATTAGGATCGGCTATTCCCGCTTTTGCTACCGCATTGATGACCGAACTCCCTGCCGGGCTGGGACCTGACAATCCGGGAATCACACCGGCCATGGGCGTCAACCTGGCCCAGGGCATCCTGTTGCCCACGGTTGCCAAAAGGCTGAACGACGTTCATACCATCGGGGCATCACTGCTCATCGGCGTCCAGACCTTCCGGTCCTATGGATTAGGGTTATTTCAGGGGCTATCCAGCCGGCCGGACAAGGTTACCAACAACGGCAACGATTGGGCCGCCGGCTTAGGTGCGCGGATAGGGTGGACGGGAAAATTTACCGACAAGATCACAGTCGGGGCATCGGCGGCATCAAAGATCTATATGACCGAATTTGATGACTATAAGGGCTTGTTTGCGGAGGACGGCGACTTTGATGTACCTGCGAATTTTTCCGTAGGCATCGCCGTCAGGCCTACCGCTAAAATAACCGTGGCATTCGATGTGTTGCGGATCCTGTACAGCGATATACGCGCCATTAACAACAAAGGCCCTACCGCGGATGAATTACTGAGCGCATTTGTAGGGGTATTGACCGATGATCCGTCCGCCATTAGCAAACCCTTAGGGTCCGATTCGGGGTGGGGATTCGGCTGGGAGAACATAACGGTCTACAAATTAGGTATAGATTACGTACACAACGATAAATGGACCTTCCGGGGCGGAGTAAATTACGGCGAGCAACCCTACGATGATAAAGAGGTGTTATTTAATATCCTGGCACCGGCCGTCGTGAAAACACATCTGACCCTGGGGTTTAGCTATAGTCCCAGCCCGCGGCACGAAATTACCATGACCTATATGCGTGCTGTTGAGGAGGATCAATCCTTCAACTATACCAGCGCGCCACCCGGTTTCCCGCCACAAGCCTTCGAGGTGGAAAACGGCATGGACCAGTATGCCCTAGAGGCCGCCTATGCCTGGAGGTTCTAGTTAAAAGCGGTCAGCGCAGAATGGCACTTACTTTCGCAGAAAACATCCGTCATTCCGGCGCAAGCCGGAATCCAGGAGACTAGCAAAAACTACTGGATCCCGGCCTGCGCCGGAATGACGGGATCGTGTACCATTTTGCTCTGACCCCAATTTTATAAGCGACTAGCCTCCACCATGGCCGCTACCTGTTTTGGGTCAATCCGTTTGGTAAGGTGCTGGTAGGGCTTGATCCGGTGATCGGTTAACAGTGTATCCACGTCATTCCAGTTGAGAGGTTCAATTACCAGGAATTCTTCCACGCGTTCAGCCAGTTTCGGCAGGATCGGTTTTATATACAACGTCAACAGTCGAAACAGGTTGATATTCGTGGTGCAAAGCTGATGTAGCAAAGATTCCCGCGCAGTATCTTTGGCAACTTCCCAGGGACGTGTATCGTTGATGTATTCGTTGGCCTGATCCGCAAGTTCCATGATTACGCGGACGGCCTCACCAAACTGTCGTTTATCATATAGCTCGGCAATATTCGGCGCTCTTTGCTGGAATTCCTTGATCAAAGCACTGCCTGGATCATCCATTGTTGGAGCTAAGTTGCCGTCAAAGCGCTTGGTGATAAAGCCGCCGCTTCGACTCGCAATATTGACGTATTTGCCTACTAAATTGCTATTGACCCGGGCAATAAAATCGTCCAGATTGAGGTCGATATCTTCTACGCGGTCATTGAGTTTTGCGGCAAAGTAATAGCGCAGGTAATCCGGGTCCAGGAATTCCAAATAGGTACGCGCAGTGATGAAAGTGCCACGGGATTTGGACATCTTTTGGCCATTTACGGTCAAGAAGCCATGTACACATACATGGTCGGGGGTGCGGTATCCAGCGCAGTGCAACGTGGCCGGCCAAAATAATGCGTGGTGATTAAGGATGTCTTTGCCGATGAAATGGTATAGTTCGGCAGTGCTTTCCTTGCCCCAATAGGTATCGAAGTCCAGCCCAATTTTTTCAGCTAAGGCGTGAAAACTGGCCATGTAACCGATGGGGGCATCCAGCCAGACATAAAAGAATTTACCCGGTGCATCAGGGATCTCAAAGCCGAAATAGGGCGAGTCCCGGGAGATATCCCAATCCTTTAGCCCCGCATCAAACCACTCTTGCAGCTTATTTGCGGTCTCGGTTTGCAGGGGGGATAGCTTGTCTTGGTTGGAGTCTCCACGCATCCATCGTTGTAGAAAGGACTCGCATTCGCTGAGTTTAAAGAAATAGTGCTCGGATTCCTTACGGATTGGCGTCGCGCCAGACACCACCGACACCGGATCTATGAGGTCAACGGTGGCGTAGATGGACCCACATACCTCACAACCATCGCCATACTGGTCCTGGGCGTGGCATTTGGGACATTCCCCCTTGATGTAGCGGTCCGGCAGGAACATTTCACGCTGTGGATCGTAGTATTGCTCTACCGCACGAATTTCGATGAGTCCGGCCGCTTTTAGTTTTTGGTAAATACCTTGCGAAAGCTCTTTGTTTTTGTCCGAGTTGGTTGAGCCATAATGGTCAAAGACAATTTGGAAATCAGTGAAATCCCCTAAGTGTTCGCTATGCATACGGTCTATCAGCTCTTCGGGACTGATTCCTTCCTGTTCTGCCCGCAACATTATGGGCGTTCCATGGGTATCGTCAGCACAGACGTAGTGACATTGATGGCCGCGCATTTTCTGGAAACGCACCCAAATGTCCGTTTGGATGTACTCCACCAAATGGCCCAGATGGATAGGGCCGTTGGCGTAGGGAAGCGCACTGGTGACGAGGATGGTGCGCCGGCTAGGGTTCATGGAATTTTGGCGGTTTTTGTAATCGGGCATGGTTTAATAGGCGCATAAAACGGCAATTATGCCATACCCTATTGCTTTGTGGGGCTATGTACACAAGACTGGGAGGGGTAATTTAGGTACAATACTCGGCTCTTTGATATTAAATGCACGTTGCTTAAACAGGAGGACAATTTTCGATGTCTGAGGTGACCCAGGCACAGGTGGAAACAGCGCTTGCCGAGTATATAGATCCATACTTGGAAAAAGATCTCGTTTCCGCAAAATGTGTAAAAAATATTGCCATTGACGGTAATGGCGTAACCGTGGATGTAGTGTTGGGTTTCCCTGTTGCGGGAATCAAGGACGAGCTGGCGGCAACCTTGAAGAAAAAAGTGGAATCTGTAGAAGGAATTGACAGTGCAACCGTAAATATATCCTGGAAAATCGCTACCCATGCGGCCCAGAAAGGTGTTAAACACCACCAGAACATCAAAAACATGATTGCAGTGGCTTCCGGCAAAGGTGGTGTGGGTAAATCGACTACCGCCGTGAATCTGGCCCTGGCGTTATCGGCCGAGGGCGCCAAGGTAGGATTGCTCGATGCCGATATCTACGGGCCCAGTCAACCCCGTATGCTGGGCGTAGGCGGCAACCCCGACTCCAAGGACGGCAAGAGTCTGGAACCCATGATCAGTTATCACATCGAGGCCATGTCCATCGGTTTTTTGGTGGACGAAGAGACACCCATGATTTGGCGTGGTCCCATGGTTACCCAGGCGCTGCAACAGTTGTTGGGGGATACCAACTGGGGCGAGCTTGATTATCTGATTATCGATCTGCCACCGGGAACCGGGGATATCCAGCTGACCTTGGCCCAGCAGGTCCCTGTTAGCGGTGCGATTATCGTCACAACACCTCAGGATATCGCGTTATTGGATGCCCGCAAGGGCTTGAAGATGTTTGAGAAGGTCGAGGTGCCAGTGCTGGGTATCGTGGAAAATATGAGTATTCATATCTGCAGCGAATGCGGCCATGAGGAGCATATCTTTGGTCAAGGCGGCGGCCGGAAAATGGCGGAAAAGCACGATGTAAACTTCCTTGGGGCGCTGCCTCTGGATATTCGCATCCGGGAAGAAACTGACAGTGGCCGGCCCACGGTAGTGGCGGATCCGGATTGCCGTATTTCTCAGATCTATCGTGAAATTGCACGCAGAACCACGGCCAAGCTTTCCTTGCAGTCCAAGGATCACGCGGCCAAGTTCCCGCAGATCGTTATTCAGAACAATTAGTAATTAAAAATTAATAATTAGTAAACTAATTTATCTTTTTTATGTCCATAAAATCCGATAAATGGATCCGGCGTATGGCGCAAGAACATGGTCTTATCGAGCCGTTTGAAAAAGACCAGATTCGGGAAACGAAAAATGGGCGTGTAATTTCCTATGGGACTTCCAGTTACGGCTACGATGTACGTTGTGCCGATGAGTTTAAGATATTCACAAATATAAATTCCGCGATCGTTGACCCTAAAAACTTTGATGCCAACAGCTTTGTCGATATGAAGGCGGATGTTTGCATTATCCCTCCTAATTCATTTGTCCTGGCGCGCACGGTTGAATACTTTCGAATTCCCCGCGATGTATTGACGATCTGCCTAGGGAAATCGACCTATGCCCGATGCGGAATTATTGTCAACGTAACCCCGCTAGAGCCGGAGTGGGAATGGCATGTGACCCTGGAGTTTTCGAATTCAACGCCATTACCGGCCAAAATCTACGCCAATGAAGGCGTGGCCCAAGTATTGTTTCTGGGTGCTGACGAAGTTTGCGAAACCTCTTATAAGGATCGCGGAGGTAAGTATCAGGGACAAAAAGGCGTCACTCTTCCGAAGGCGTGACAACTCTGGGAAGGAAGGAGAATCTGTCTCCGTGGTTACTGAACTTTCCCTGTTGTCAGCGGCGCCTGAGTCTGTCGTTTGAGGCTGGTTCTTCGTAAAATATTTCGGTACACGGTGCCATCATCTTTCCTTCGATCAATTCGCACCGGCAGGTAGCGTAATTCAGGAGCGCACCAAAAAAACGTAGAGCGGCGTTTCTTATCCCTAATTCGTTCTAATTTAACGGTTTTAAACCGGCCCGCGGGCACGGTTATCCATTCCCGATCGATTACGTGAAACCGATAGTGCCTATATTTTGCATCATCGGCAATGGTGTAAGTGAGATCCTTTTTCTGCTGTTGTAGGTCCAGCATCAGGGCCAAATTCATAGTGGCCTTATCCAAGGCACCTTCGGTAGCGTGAATCTCCCAGGTAGGCTCTCTGTTGGTCTGGCGAATTTCGGAAGCGTTCCAATCAAATATTAGATGTTCCGTGCGTTCTTCGCCCTTGCCTGTGTTTTCGTAGCGGTACTCCAGGGGCCGGATCCGGTTATTATGAAATTCCCAGCGGCTGTATTCTCGGATACGGTCTTTTTGGAACACCCAAGCCAGTATCCCTGCTGCCCGTGTCAATGACTCGTACAGGAAGGCGCCGTCCTTTTGCGGTTCCAGTGTAACTTTCGACTTACCGATGGTAAGGCCGTTCCGAAGGACTTTATAGTTTGCGGTAAACGGCGGCAGGGGGTCCGTGTGTCCCGGTCCGGTAAACGCCAGGCACAGCAGGACATACAACATAAGTGTACGCCATTTGAGCTTGCAGTTTTTAGGCGCGTGGTTCATGGTGCGGTGGCCTCATTTTCCGGGGTGACCAACACGGGAGTTGTCAAAAGTTTGTCGTCCATTATGACACCATCTGTACGCAGGCGAATTCGCCCCTCAGCA